>JARXKR010000054.1:1636-13047 GCA_030271565.1 Pseudomonadota bacterium | reverse complement strand
TGTGCCAACTGCGCCGGTGACGGTAGCGGTGAGTTTGGCGGATAAGCTGGATAGCATCGCTCAATTTTTCTCGATCAAGGAACTGCCAAGCGGTTCGCGTGATCCATACGCCTTGCGTCGTGCTGCGCTGGGCTTGATTTCACTCATTACAGCGAACGATCTACGGATCCAGCTCGCTGGCACGGGCCACTGGGCTGTTTTACTGCGCCAGCAGCAGCAAGCGGTTGAGGGCGATCCCGCTTCTGGTCCGCCACCCGAAGTAATCACCGATTGGACAGAAACGCAGGCGGAGCAATGGCGAGGCGTACAGCTCCATTTCAACGGCGATCCAAATTACGTTTTTGACGAGCTCCCCAAATTTGTCTCTGACCGCCTCAAGGTCCAGCAACGCGAAGCCGGCGTCCGCCATGACCTGATCGACGCGGTGTTTGCGCTCGGCGGGGAGGACGATCTTGTTCGCCTGCTCGCCCGGGTCCATGCGCTCCAGGCGTTCATCGGCACCGCGGACGGCACCAACCTGCTCGCCGGGTACAAGCGCGCGGCCAATATCCTCAAGAAGGAGGGCTTTGAAACTTCCGTCACCCCGGCGCAGGCCGGGGCCCAGACCGCAGAAAACGAAGCGCCGCACAGCGGCACGTCTGGTGCTGGACTGGGTCCCGGCCTGCGCCGGGATGACGAGTCTGCGGACAATCCGCTTTCCTACACCCCCGAACCTGCGGAAAAGGCGCTGATGGATGCGCTTTCAACCGCCGGGCCGCAGGCTGCCGCTGCTGTACAGGCCGAGGACTTTGCCGGGGCGATGGCCGCGCTCGCCATCTTGCGCGCGCCAATCGATGCGTTCTTCGATTCCGTGACGGTCAACGATCCTGAAACCGACAAGCGGACAGCGCGTTTATCATTGCTGGCCCGGTTCCGTGATGCGGTTCACGGGGTCGCCGATTTCTCGAAGATCGAGGGCTGAATTTTTGCGTTTAGACAGTGGTCCAAGCGGTCCACGCTCATGCCAACAAGGCCGGTCGAATGAACAAGCACGTGTACACCTTCGGCGGCACCCTTCGACAAGCTCAGGGCGACCGGGATTCTGTGGACCCACGCACTCGCGACAAGACGATTGTCGGCGGCAAAGGAGCCAACCTTGCGGAAATGGCAGGAATCGGGCTGCCGGTGCCTCCCGGCTTCACCATCACTACCGAAGAATGCGTGCGGTATCTCGTTGACGGAGCGGATTTTTCCGCCGATCTGAAGGCCGAAGTTGCCAAGGCGCTCGGTCATATCGAGGCAACCGTTGGCAAGAAGTTCGGCGATGCCGCCGATCCGCTGCTGGTTTCGGTCCGCTCGGGCGCGCGGGTGTCGATGCCGGGGATGATGGACACCGTGCTCAACCTCGGGCTCAACGACGCTACCGTGGTCGGCCTCGCCGCCACTTCAGGGGACGAGCGGTTCGCCTGGGACAGCTACCGCCGGTTCATCCAGATGTATTCCGACGTGGTGCTCGGCGTCGATCACCATCTGTTTGAGGATGCGCTGGAAATCATCAAAGAAGACAATGGCTTCTTTGCCGATGTTGAGATGGAAGCGAAGGACTGGCAGGCGCTGGTCGGGGAATACAAGGGCATCGTCGCCAGCAAGCTTGGCCACGAGTTCCCGCAGGATGTGTTTCATCAACTTTGGGGCGCAATCCGCGCGGTGTTCGATAGCTGGGATTCGGACCGCGCCAAGGTTTACCGCCGCCTCAACGACATTTCCGGCGAGTGGGGCACCGCGGTCAACGTCCAGGCGATGGTGTTCGGCAACATGGGCGATACCAGCGCTACCGGGGTCGCCTTCACCCGCGATCCGGCGACCGGCGAGAAGGCCTATTACGGCGAATGGCTGGTCAACGCGCAAGGCGAGGACGTCGTCGCCGGGATCCGCACCCCGCAATACCTGACCGAAGCATCCCGGACCCGCGCGGGCGCCAAGCAGCCCAGCATGGAAGCGGCGATGCCGGCAGCATACACCCAGCTCGCCGAGGTGTTCGAGCTGCTCGAGGCGCATTACCGCGACATGCAGGACATCGAATTCACCGTCGAGCGCGGGCATTTGTGGATGCTTCAGACCCGCAGCGGGAAACGCACCGCCAAGGCCGCGCTCAAGATGGCGGTCGACATGGTCGGCGAGGGCCTGATCGACGAGAAGATCGCGATTTGCCGGGTCGATCCGATGGCGCTCGATCAGTTGCTCCACCCGACGCTCGATCCCACTGCGGCGCGCGATGTTCTGACCAAGGGGCTCCCGGCCAGCCCGGGCGCGGCTTCGGGCGCGATCGTGCTCGATGCCGATACCGCCGAAAAAGCCGCCGAACGCGGCGAGGCGGTGGTGCTGGTGCGGGTCGAGACCAGCCCCGAGGATATCCACGGCATGCACGCCGCCAAGGGCATCCTGACCGCGCGCGGCGGCATGACGTCACACGCGGCGGTGGTGGCGCGCGGGATGGGGCGGCCGTGCGTTTCGGGCGCGGCGGCGGTCTCGATCGACCTTGCCACGCGCACGCTGCGGATCGGCACGCGTGAGCTCAAGGAAGGCGATCAGATCACATTGGACGGCACCACCGGCGAGGTGATGGCCGGGCACGTCTCGACGATCGAGCCCGAACTGGTCGGCGATTTCGGGGTGTTGATGGCCTGGGCCGACCAGCACCGCCGGATGAAAGTGCGCGCCAATGCCGAAACCCCCGCCGATTGCCGCATCGCGCGGGCCTTCGGTGCCGAAGGGGTCGGGCTGTGCCGCACCGAGCACATGTTCTTCGATGCCACCCGGATCGCGGCGGTGCGCCAGATGATCCTGGCCGAGGACACAGCAGGTCGGCGCGCGGCGCTGGCCAAATTGCTGCCCGAACAGCGCAAGGATTTCCGCGGGATATTCGAGGAAATGGCCGGACTGCCGGTGACCGTGCGCTTGCTCGATCCGCCGCTGCACGAATTCCTGCCGCATGCCGATGCCGAGTTCGAGGAACTCTCGGAAGTGATCGGGATCGGCGTAGCCACGCTCAAGCGCCGCGCCGATGAGCTGCATGAATTCAACCCGATGCTGGGGCACCGGGGCTGCCGTCTGGGGATCACCTTCCCCGAAATTTACGAGATGCAGGCCCGCGCGCTGTTCGAAGCGGCCTGCGATGTTGCCGAGGCGGGCGAAGCGCCGGTCCCCGAAGTGATGGTGCCGCTGGTCGCCACGCGCAAGGAACTGGCGATCCTCAAGGACCTGATCGACCGCACCGCCTCGGCCGTGTTCGCCGAGAAGGGCCGGACGCTGACTTACCACGTCGGCACCATGATCGAGCTGCCCCGCGCCGCCTTGATGGCCGGCGAGATCGCCGAGGTTGGCGAGTTCTTTTCGTTCGGTACCAATGATTTGACGCAGACAACTCTGGGCCTTTCGAGGGACGATGCGGGCAAGTTTCTGAACGCTTACGTCGAGCAGGGTATCTTCCCGCGCGATCCGTTTGTCAGTCTCGACATCGAGGGTGTCGGCCAATTGGTGAGTTTGGCAGTTGAACGGGGCAGGGCGACCCGGCCCGATATCAAGCTCGGCATCTGCGGCGAACACGGCGGCGATCCGGCCAGCATCGCATTCTGCGAGCAGGTCGGGCTCGATTACGTCAGCGCCTCTCCTTATCGCGTTCCAATCGCCCGATTGGCCGCAGCGCAGGCAGCGCTGAGCTGAGGGGCCTTCGACAGGCTCAGGCTGAGCGGGATTTTTAGGGCGGCATTTCCCAACTCCGCTCAGGCTGAGCCTGTCGAAGCCCGCGCGCTAACGCCGCCATCCTGTAAGGGTGAGAATTTCGAAACTTTCAACGGTACTGCTTCCAAACGACTGCTCTGCAACAGTAAGTTGCGCTTTGGTGAGCTGCGGGCCGGGTCGATCGAGGCAGTTGGACTGTCCCTGAGCACGCAGGTCGCCGACCAAGCTGGCAAGGCTCGAAAACCGCACCGTCAGGCTGCGGCTATCGACCACCGGATCGCTCCAGCCGGCGCGCTGGAGCAGTTGCCCCCCGGCCCGGACATCAACCGCCGGGTGCAGCCGCGGCGCGGGCCGCTCGCCATCGGCTGCCAGCATCGCGGCGCGCAGGTTCTGGAGGCTGCCCGCCCCGATGAAGCTCGCCAGGACCAGTCCGCCGGGATCCAGTGCAGCGCGCAAATGGATCAGCGCTCCGGGCAAATCGTTGGCGGTGTCGAGCGTGCCGAGGCTGATCACGGTGTCGAACCCGGCGACCGGGAACGGCGCCTCCTGATCGAACCTCGCCGCCGGATCGAGCCCGGTGACCTCGCAGTCGGGTGAAGCCAGTGCCGCGCCGATCTCGCCGAGGTCGCCGATTGCGAGGACTTTGCGGGGGACATGGCGGAGGAAGGCGATCCGCTCGAAGACATCGGCGACCATGTCGTCGAGCAGGTAGCGCGGGGAGGTGGCGTCCAGCTGCGCCCGCAGCATCCGCCGCCGCACCGCGAGCCGGCGGGTAAGCGAAAAGATCACGGGCGGGGCAGGCTGGGCCATGCCGCCGCCCTGCCTTGCGCCGCAGCGCCGCGCAAGCGATACGAAAGGTCCGATGCAAGTCCACCCGCTCCTCGCCCCGGTCGTCGACCTGGTCTTTCCGCCGCGCTGCCCGCTGTGCGGGGCGGGGCTGGCGGCGCAAACTGGCCTCTGCGCCGAATGCTGGGGCGGGCTGGCAGTGCCTGGCGAGCCAAGCTGCGCGGCCTGTCAGCGCCCGCTTGAGGCAGGTACGTCTGCGGGGACGCTGTGCGCGCCTTGCCTCAGGCAGCGCCCGCGCCATGACGGGATCGCGGCGGGGACGCTGTACAACGATACCTCGCGCCGGCTGGTGCTGGCGCTCAAGCACGGCCACCGCATCGCGCTCGCCCCGCTGCTGGCGCGGTTGATCGCGGCGCAGTTGCCCGAGGACATTGGACCCGGTTGGCTGGTCGTCCCGGTTCCGCTGCACCGCTGGCGGCTGTGGAGCCGGGGGTTCAACCAGTCGGCGCTGCTGGCCCGCGAACTCGCGCAGCGATCTGGCGCGGAACTGGTGGTGGACGGTCTGATTCGGGCGAAACGTACGCCGCCGCTGGGCGGGCTCGGTCGCAATGCCAGGGCACGCGCCTTGTCTGGAGCGATCCAGCTCAACCCGCGCCGCGCCGACCAGCTAAAGAAAGCCAAAGTCCTGCTGGTCGACGATGTCCTGACCAGCGGCGCGACCAGCGATGCCTGCATTAGCGTTCTAAAACGAGGCGGAGCGGAACGGGTGGTGCTGGCGTGTTTTGCCCGCGTGCTCGACGAAGCGCTGCATCTGGCCTGAATGTATTGAGCCCAAACGAAAACGCCCGGAACCGAAGCTCCGGGCGCCCTCGTGACGAAACTTTAAAGGCGCCACTTGCGTGGTTGGGCAGCTCCCCCTTTGGGCTGCCGCGCCCGATCCCTCATGCGGTTGGTTCCCTGAACCGGAGCCATCGGCCTTACCGCCCGCGCTGAATCACCGAATCCGGTAGCGATTGAAAGGGCCAAGCGGCAAACCCGCATTTTTTGATCGACACATGTGGTTATCTTGCAACAAGAGAAGGTGATGAGTGAAACTGAACAGCATGATGCCGAGCAAGGCACGGTGTTCGCACCCAAATTCGATTCGTCCGGGCTATTGAGTGCGGTGGCGGTCGATGTTGAGACTCGAGAAGTGCTGATGGTCGCCTTCATGGACAGCGAGGCGCTGGCCAAGACGCGCGCCTCAGGGCTCGCGCATTTCCATTCTCGCTCGCGCGGGCGGCTGTGGCTCAAGGGTGAAAGCTCGGGCAACGTCATGAAGGTCGAAGAGATCCGAATCGATTGCGACCAGGACGCGCTGGTCCTGCTGGTGCGCCCCGCCGGTCCGGCCTGCCACACCGGCGAGCGCAGCTGCTTCTATCGCCGCCTCGATGGCGACCAGCTCGAACACCTGACTGATTGACGCTTACGTAAAGGTAAGTTAAATCGACGGCATGGATAATCCGGCCGCATCACCTTCGAGCCACGACGGCGCGCACCTCGACACGCCCGATGCCTTGCAGCGCGAGCAGTTCGCCATTTCGGACCTGACCGCGGAATTCGACGTGACCGCACGCGCGCTGCGCTTCTACGAAGACGAAGGCCTGATTGCCCCGGCCCGGATCGGGCTGTCCCGGGTCTATTCGAAGCGCGATCGGGCCCGGCTTGCATGGATCCTGCGCGCCAAGAACGTCGGCTTCAGCCTGACCGAGATCAAGGAGATGATCGATCTCTACGATCTGGGTGATGGCCGGGTCGAGCAGCGCCGCGTGACGGTCGAGCGCTGCCGCGCCAAGGCCGAGCGGCTGCGCCAGCAGCGTGACGATCTTGATGCGGCGATCACCGAATTGTCGCAATTCATTGCGCTTGTCGAAAATATCGGTCCCGCCGCCGCCAAGGCCTGAACGCTGCATAGAAGGAACCTGCCATGCCGATTTACCAGGCGCCGACGCGCGATACCCGGTTTGTTATCAACGAAGTGCTCAAGCTCGAGAGCTACGGCAACCTGCCGGGGTTTGAGGCGGCGACGCCCGATCTGGTCGACACGGTGGTCGATGAATTCGGCAAGTTCGTGTCCGAAGTGCTTGCGCCGCTGAACGCGGTGGGCGACCGCGAAGGCTGCACCCGCCATCCCGATGGCTCGGTCTCCACGCCCAGCGGGTTCAAGGCTGCTTTCGATGAATTTCGCGCAGCTGGTTGGGGAACTCTGGCTGCGCCCGAACAATTTGGCGGGCAGGGCCTGCCGCATGTCCTGGGCTTTGTCGCGCAAGAATTCATCGCCACCGCCAACCAGGGATTCGGGATGTATCCCGGGCTGACCGACGGTGCGATCTCGGCGATCATCGCCAAGGGATCGCCCGAGCAGCAGGCCAAGTACCTGCCAAAAATGATCAGTCATGAGTGGCTCGGCACGATGAACCTGACCGAGCCGCAGTGCGGCACCGACCTCGGCCTGATCCGCACCCGCGCTGTGCCGAATCTCGACGGGTCTTACGCAATCACCGGGACCAAGATCTTCATTTCGGCGGGTGAGCATGACCTGACCGAGAACATTATCCATCTGGTCCTGGCCAAAACCCCGGGAGCACCCGAAAGTTCGAAGGGCATTTCGCTGTTCATCGTGCCCAAGGTGCTGGTCAATGACGATGGTTCGCTCGGCAAGCGCAATGCGGTGTCGTGCGGTAGCCTTGAGCACAAAATGGGCATCCACGGCAACTCGACCTGCGTGATGAATTATGATGGGGCGACCGGCTGGCTGGTCGGCGACGAAAACAAGGGCCTCGCGGCGATGTTCATCATGATGAACGCGGCACGGCTCGGCGTTGGCATCCAGGGGCTGGGGCAGGCCGAAGTCGCCTACCAGAATGCGGTCAAGTACGCGCACGAGCGCCGCCAGGGCCGCGCCTTGACGGGACCGGCCGAACCGACTGAGAAGGCCGACACGCTGTTCGTGCATCCCGACGTGCGGCGGATGCTGATGGATGCCAAGGCCTTCACCGAGGGAATGCGCGCGCTGTGCCTGTGGGGCGCGTTGCAAGTCGACCTGACTCACAAGGCCGCCACAGAAGAAGACCGCGCCCGCGCCGATCTGCTGATCAGCCTGCTCACCCCGGTGATCAAGGGTTACGGCACCGACAAAGGCTTTGAAACCTGCGTCCAGATGCAGCAGGTGTTCGGCGGGCATGGCTACATCGAGGAATGGGGGATGAGCCAGTTCGTCCGCGATGCCCGCATCACCCAGATCTACGAAGGCGCGAACGGAATCCAGGCGATGGACCTGGTTGGCCGCAAGCTGGGGCAAGGCGGCGGCGCCGCGGTACAGGCGTTCTTCGCGCTGGTCGACGGCGAGTGCGCGGCGGCCAAGTCGAAGCCCGAACTGGCCGACCTCGCCGAGCGGGTCGAAAAGGCCAATGGCGAACTAAAGGCCGCGACCATGTGGCTGATGCAGAACGGCATGACCGATCCGAACAACGCCGGGGCGGGGGCGCATCACTACATGCACATCATGGGGATTGTTGCACTGGGCTTGATGTGGCTGCGGATGGGCGAAGTGGCGGTCGAGGCACTGGCAGCGGGTGTTGGCGACAAGGCGTTCTACGAAGCGAAGCTGGTCACCGGCCGCTACTTCGGCGAACGCTTTACGCCCGACGCGGGGTCGCTGCGGCGCAAGATAGAGGCTGGCGCGGAGAGTATGATGGCGCTGCCGGTCGAGGCCTTTGCTACGGCTTGACCGGGGTGAGGCGGTTACCTAAGCGCGGGAAATGACAGCCAAAACCTCCGCGCCCAGCTTCCGTGAACGGCACCACGATGCAATCTGGGCGGCGTTGTGGCCGGTTCGCACTTGGTTCACCCGCTTCCCGATCCATCGCGGCAAGGGCCTGCTGCTGCGGACCATCATCCTGCCGGCGCTGCCTCCCGAGCCGGCCAGCTTCGCTTACAAGCTGCCGCATGGCGAGACTGTCGACCTGCGCTACCGCGAAGACCTGGGTACGCTGGTGCTGTTCAGCGGCGGCTACGAGGACCGCGAGATTGCCGAACTGTGCAAATACATTGTGCCCGGCGGAACAGCCTTCGATGTCGGGGCGAACATCGGCTTGTCGGCACTGGAATTTTCCCGCACGATCGGTCCTGCTGGCCGGGTGATCGCTTTCGAACCGCACCCGGACACCGCCGCTCGTTTACGCGGAAACCTTGATCGCAACGGCGCGGCCAATGTCGAGATTGTGCAATCGGCGGTCGGTGCTGCGCCCGGAACGATCACGTTTAACGAAAGCAGCGACGCCACGCTCAGTTCGGCAACGGTCATTCCCCGCAATCTGGTGCGCTCGTTCGACGTTCCCTTGACCACGGTCGATCTGGCTTGGGCGGCGGCCGGCAATCCGCAGGTCTCTGTACTCAAAATCGATGTCGAGGGCGGGGAACTGGCCGTGCTGCAAGGCGCAAGCGAGCTGCTGGCACGCGATCACCCCGCGATATTGCTTGAGGCTTGGGGCGCGCAGCAGCTCGATCCGATCCACGCGTTGCTTAGCGCGGCTGGGTACACTCAGCACCAGCCGCAAGGCTTTGAACCGCGCAACTATCTCTATCTGGCTTGCAGCGTCTCGACCTGAGTGCTCATTCGGGCAGGAAGTCCGGCACCGACAGATACCGCTCACCGGTATCGTAGTTGAAGCCGAGCACCCGGGCGCTGGCGGGCAGGTCGGGCAACTTTTGCGCAATTGCCGCCAGCGTCGCACCCGAACTGATCCCGACCAGCATGCCTTCTTCGCGGGCGCAGCGGCGGGCCATTTCCTTGGCGTCGGCCGGATCGACCAGGATTGCCCCATCGATCGCCTGGGTGTGGAGATTGGCCGGAATGAACCCGGCACCGATCCCCTGGATCGGGTGCGGGCCCGGCTGCCCGCCCGAAATAACCGGCGAGAGCGTGGGCTCGACCGCCCAGGCCTGCATCGCTGGCCACTTGGCCTTGAGCACTTCGGCGCAGCCGGTCAGGTGACCGCCGGTGCCAACCCCGGTGATCAGCGCATCGAGCGGGGTATCGGCAAAGTCGGTCAGGATTTCCTGCGCGGTGGTGCGGTGATGGACCGCGATGTTGGCGGGATTTTCGAACTGTTGCGGCATCCACGCGCCGGGGATCGCGGCGACAAGCTCATGCGCACGTTCGATCGCGCCTTTCATGCCCTTCTCACGCGGAGTGAGATCGAAGGTCGCACCGTAGGCCAGCATCAGTCGGCGCCGCTCGATCGACATCGATTCGGGCATGACCAGCACCAGGGTATAGCCCTTGACCGCGGCGGCCATGGCGAGCCCGATCCCGGTGTTGCCGCTGGTCGGTTCGACGATCGTGCCGCCGGGTTTGAGGCTGCCGTCGGCCTCGGCCGC
Source organism: Pseudomonadota bacterium (assembly GCA_030271565.1). Taxonomy (GTDB): domain Bacteria; phylum Pseudomonadota; class Alphaproteobacteria; order Sphingomonadales; family Sphingomonadaceae; genus Novosphingobium. The sequence goes on along the minus strand of JARXKR010000054.1, from coordinate 3,120 downwards.
TTCGATCATGGCGAGGCCGATGCGGTCCTTGATCGAACCGCCCGGGTTCGACCGCTCGCTCTTCACCCAGACTTCGTGATCGGGAAACATCCGTGCGAGCCTGATGTGCGGGGTGTTGCCAATAGTGGCGAGGACGCTGTCAGCCTTCATGGAACCAATTCCTTCTTGCGATAGTGCGGGGCAAACGTCTTGGCCCGTTTGAGTTCGGGGAACAGCCCGGACCAGATTGCTGTGATAACGATAGCCCCCGCGCCGCCCAGTGCAACCGCGCCGACCGGACCCAGAAACGCGGCGGCCAATCCTGATTGCATCTCGCCCAGCTCGTTCGAGGCGGAAATGGCCAGGCCCGAGATCGACGAAACCCGCCCGCGCATTTCGTCAGGGGTGTTGAGCTGGACCAGTGTGCTGCGGATGAACACCGAAATGGCATCAGCACCGCCGAGCAGGGCCAGTGTGCCGAGCGAAAGGAAAAAGCTCGTCGATAGGCCGAATATCAGTGTCGCGAGGCCATAGCCCGCAACCGCCCAGAGCATCTTTGCGCCGACATTGCGAGCGATAGGGCGGAAGCCAAGGTATACCGCAACCAGCGAAGCGCCGAGCGCGGGCGCGGCGCGCATCAGTCCAAGGCCCTCGTCGCCAACATGCAGCACGTCATATGCAAAGGCCGGCAGCATTGCGGTCGCCCCGCCGAGCAGCACGGCGAACAGATCGAGCGTCACGCAGCCGAGCAGGAACCGTTCGCGCCAGACGAACCTGGCACCGTCTCCCATCAGTTTGAGCGGTGGCTCCTTGGCTGCGGCCGGAGGAGCGCGGTGGCGGATCGCCAGCAGCGTGGCAATTGCCAGCAGCAAGGTCACCGCAGAAAACCAGTAGGGCAGTGCATGGTTGCGCGCGAGCAAGAACCCACCCAATGCCGGGCCAATCACCGCAGCCGATTGCCACGCGACCGAACTGATCGCGATCGCCTTGGGCAACAATTCGGCGGGTACCACGTTGGGCACGATCGCGCTGAGGGAGGGTCCGATGAACACCCGCGCCGCCCCGTACAGCGCGGCCAAGGCAAACAGCAGTGGCAAAGTCAGCACCCCGCGCGCATTGGCGAGGGCCAGGGCAACGGCGATGAGCAGATCTACTGCCGTGGCGACGGCCGCAACAAAGCGCCGGTCCATCCGGTCTGCCACAAGCCCGGCGAGCGGGGTCAAAATGAGGAATGGAATGAACTGGGTTAGCCCCAGCACCCCAAGCATGAACGAGGCCTGCTGCTCATTCATGCCATACTCGGTGCGCGCGATCTGGTACGTCTGCGCCCCGATCACCACGACCATCGCGGTGGTTGCGGCAACCGAGATAAACCGTGCCAGCCAGATCAGGCGATAATCACGGACTTGCAGGGGATGGGTGGGGCCGCTCACTCGCCAGCAATGGCAGCGCGGGATGCACTTGCCAAGGCAGGCGTTGCTTGGGCGGGTTAAACGGCGGCTTTA
>JARXKR010000054.1:0-1536 GCA_030271565.1 Pseudomonadota bacterium | reverse complement strand
TCGGCCACCCAGATCAGGTGCGCTTCGATCCGGCCCAGTTCGGGCAAGCGGATTATAACGCGTTCGCCGCGGGTCAGATCAAGCTCGCCCTCAACCATGAAGCCATGCGCCGAGACGTTGACCACATGCAGATGGACGTCACCAAGCCGGCGGTGCTCGCCGATAACCTTGTAGTCGACCGGATGCCGCGCCGCACGGCGCAGATCGGTAACCGATAGTTGAGCTCCTGCGCCCATGTTCCCGAATGCCTCCCGTTTTTCGAACGTATCGAGCAGACAATTTGCACGGGAAAGGCAAAGATTGCGTAAACTGCGGCAAATAATTGCCGTTAGGCTGGCCGGATTATGCCGTGCTTCTTCTTTCCTGCGGACAGGCGCTGTTCGGTTCCGCCAGCGATATGCGCGGATTCGTCGGTGATCGCGGCGCCATTCAGCCGCGCGCCGCCGCCTGCAATCAGCCGCTTCGCCTCGCCGCGACTGGCTGCAAAGCCAATCCCGACCAGGGCATCGATTACGCTGATTCCTTCAGGCGGCATGGAAAATACGGGCAGGTCGCCGCCAACTCCGCCGCCTGCAAAAGTAGCCTCGGCAGTTGCCTGTGCGGCTTGCGCTGCAGCCTCGCCGCGGCACAACCGGGTAATCTCATTTGCCAGCACGACCTTGGCGGCGTTGATCTCGCTCCCGCCCAGCGTTTCAAACCGGGTGATTTCGCCAAGCGGCAGGTCGGTGAACAGCCGCAGGAACTTTCCAACATCGCGGTCGTCGGTGTTGCGCCAGTATTGCCAGAAATCGTACGCGGGGAGCGCATCCTCGTTTAGCCACACTGCACCAGCGGCGGTCTTGCCCATTTTGGCACCGTCAGCTGTCGTCAGCAGCGGGGTGGTCAAACCGAACACCTCCTTGCCTTCCATCCGCCGGGTCAGCTCGATCCCATTGACGATATTGCCCCACTGGTCGGACCCGCCCATTTGCAGCTGGCAGCCATGGTGCAGCGCCAGTTCGCGGAAGTCGTAGGCCTGGAGGATCATGTAATTGAATTCGAGGAACGTCAGCGGCTGCTCGCGATCGAGCCGCAGCTTGACCGAGTCGAAGGTCAGCATGCGGTTGATCGTGAAATGCGGCCCAACGTCGCGCAGCAGGTCGACGTAGCCAAGCTGGCTGAGCCAGGCATCGTTATCGACCATCACCGCATCGGTCGGGCCGTCGCCAAAGGTCAGGTACCGCTCGAACACCTGCCGGATCGAGGCGATGTTGGCCTGGATCCCCTCAGCGGTGAGCAATTTGCGGCTTTCATCCTTGCCCGAAGGATCGCCAATCTTGGTGGTCCCGCCGCCCATCAGCACGATCGGCTTGTGCCCGGCCTGCTGCAAGCGCCGCAGCAACATGATCTGCACCAGCGAACCGACATGCAGCGATGGCGCGGTGGCATCGAAGCCGATATAGCCGGGCACGACCTGCTTGCTGGCAAGCGCATCGAGGCCAGCGGCATCGGTGGCTTGATGGATGTAGCCGCGCTCGTCGAGCAGGCGGAGCAGGG
>JARXKR010000053.1:7524-13086 GCA_030271565.1 Pseudomonadota bacterium | reverse complement strand
CGCGATGTGGCCAAGCTGATGCCGTTCCTGCACTTGCCAGTGCAATCGGGCAGCGACCGGGTGCTCAAGGCGATGAACCGCAGTCACTCGGCCGCGAGTTATCTTGCGGTGCTCGACCGGGTCCGCGCGGCGCGGCCCGATATCGCGCTCTCGGGCGATTTCATCGTCGGCTTTCCGGGTGAAACCGATGCCGAATTTGAGCAGACCGTGCGGCTGATCGAGCAGGTCGGCTATGCCCAGTGCTTCAGCTTCAAATATTCACCGCGCCCCGGCACCCCGGCCGCCGCGATGGACGATCAGATTGCGCCCGAGGTTATGGATGAGCGCCTCCAACGGCTGCAGGCTGCGGTGAACGCAGGCCAGCTGGCTTTCAATCGGAGCTCGGTCGGACAAACCTGCACTGTACTGGTCGAGCGCAAGGGCAAGCTGCCCGGCCAATGGCTGGGCAAGACGCCGTGGCTGCAATCCGCGCATTTCATGGGCGAGGCAGCGATTGGCGATCTGGTCGAGGTTGCGCTGATCGAGGCGATGGGCAATTCGCTGGCCGCGCGGTTGATTGAGCCCGCCCCCGCCTGATCCGGCTGCTACCGCGCAACGATGACTGTGGAAAGGCCTGTTGGGCCTGCGCCTTCCCGGTCAAGGTCACTTGCACCCAACGGTCAGCGGCCTATCTTGTTCCAGCGTCCATCGCAGCGATGCGGCGCTCCAACGAAGGGAGTTCGCGTCACACCTCTATGCCCCGCAAACCATCCCGCGCCTCCCACGGCGCATCAGGCGCGGCGCCCGTCCGCACCGCTCCGCCCCGCGCGCGCAGCGAGATCGAATTCGAAGAGGCGACCATCCTCGGCGCGCTGTTCGGCCAGTTCGATGCGAATCTGGTGCAGATCGAGAACCGGCTGGGGGTCTATATCGCGGCGCGCGGCAACAAGGTGCAGATCGAAGGACCCGAAGAACCGGTGGCACGCGCGCGCGATGTGCTCAAAGGCATGCACCAGCGGCTGATTTCAGGGCAGGAGCTTGACGCAGGCGTGGTCGAATCGCTGATCGCGATGTCCGCCGAACCGACGCTCGAAGGGATCGTCTCGGGCGTGGACGGCGCGCCGGGCGTGATGATCCGCACCCGCAAGAAAACGATCGTGCCGCGCAGCGCGATGCAGATCGAATATATGCGCGCGCTGGCCAGCAAGGATGTGATCTTCGCGCTCGGCCCGGCGGGCACGGGCAAGACCTATGTCGCGGTGGCGCAGGCCGTATCGCAATTGATCACCGGCTCGGTCCAACGCCTGATCCTCAGCCGCCCGGCGGTCGAGGCGGGCGAGCGGCTCGGGTTCCTGCCCGGCGACATGAAGGAAAAGGTCGATCCCTATCTGCGTCCGATCTACGATGCGCTGTACGATTGCATGCCGCCCGAACAGGTCGAACGCCGCATCGCCTCGGGCGAGATCGAGATCGCGCCGATCGCCTTCATGCGTGGTCGCACGCTGGCCGATGCCTTCGTGATCCTCGACGAAGCGCAGAACACCACCCCGGCGCAGATGAAGATGTTCCTGACCCGGTTCGGCCAGAACAGCCGGATGGTGGTTTGCGGTGATCCCAAGCAGGTCGACATCCCCGGCGGCGCGCCGATGAGCGGGCTCAAAGACGCGGTCGAACGGCTTGAAGGGATCGACGGCATCGCGGTGACCCGGTTCACCTCGTCCGACGTGGTCCGCCACCCGATCGTCGGACGGATTGTCGATGCGTATGAAGGGAACGAGGGGTGAAGCCGCCAACCATTCCTTACTTATCCGTCATCCCCGCGAAAGCGGGGACCCCGCTGTTCTTGTCGGCGCAACAATGACGAAAGGCGGCTGGGTCTATATGATGACCGAGCGCTATCGTGGCACTATCTACACCGGCGTAACCGCTTACTTGCCGGAACGAATTTCTCAGCATCGCGCGGGCAAGGGCGGTGCATTCACATTCAAATATGGCCTCCGCCGTTTTGTCTATTGCGAAAACTTTGATCGGATCGAAGATGCAATTGCCCGCGAAAAGGCGATCAAGAAATGGCGGCGCGCTTGGAAGATTGAGCTGATCGAGACGATGAACCCCGATTGGAACGATCTGTACGATAAGTTGATCGAACTCTAGTGCCCAGCCTGCTGCCAGCCGTCACCCTCGCGAAAGCGAGGGCCCCGCTGCCTTGGCTACCGCTCGGCAATGCCCTACCGTCGCGAACGGAAGCGGGGCCCCCGCTTTCGCGGGGGTGACGGAGGTTAGTTTGGAATTGGGTGTTTCGGTAGAGGCTGACTGGCCTTCCCCGCAGAATTTGGAAGCACTATCCGCCGCTGCCGCAATTGCCCTGGCTGCAGAAGTGCCCGAACTCGCCAATCCGCGCCTCTCCGCTAGCCTTGCCTTCACCTCCGATGCCGAAGTCCACGCGCTCAACAGCGAGTGGCGCGGGAAGGACCAGCCCACCAACGTGCTGTCGTTCCCAATGCTTGAGCGTGCTGAGCTGCTGGCGCTGGCACCCGATGGCCCGCCTGAATTGCTCGGCGATATTGCGCTGGCACTCGAAACCTGCACCCGCGAGGCCGGTGACAAAAGCATCAGCCTTGAGCACCACACCGCGCACCTGATCGTTCACGGCTTGCTCCACTTGGCCGGCTACGACCACGAGACCTCACCCGAGGACGCTCGCGCGATGGAGAGCCTCGAAATTAAGGCGCTTGCACAGATGGGCATTGCCGACCCATATGGCGACCACGACGAGAACTAAGGAATTTCCGCGCCAAATGGCCGATGCACCATCCGGAGATGGCGATAGTAGAACCTGGCTCGGCCGGATGCTGCGCCGTGCGCTGAGCATAGGCGAGCCCGACCTGTCGCTGCGCGCGCAGCTCGAGGAAGCGATCGACGAGCACGAGGAAGACGGCGGCGCCGACATGGACGCCGATGGCGACCTCTCACCGCTCGAACGCCAGATGCTGCGCAACCTCCTGCATTTCAGCGAGCACGACGCCGACGATGTGGCGATCCCGCGCGGCGAGATAATCGCCATCCCCGCCAGTGCGAGCTTCGACGCGGTGGTCAAGGCCTTTGCCGAACACGGTCACTCGCGCCTGCCGGTTTACGCCGAAACGCTCGACGAGATCATCGGCATGGTGCTGATCAAGGACGTCTTTCCATTCCTCGCCGAGGGCAAAGTGCCCAAGGACTGGACCACCCTGCTGCGCCAGCCGCTGTTCGTGCCGCAAGCGCGCAACGCGCTCGACGTGCTCAACGACATGCGCGCCAGCCGGGTCCATCTGGCGGTGGTGGTCGACGAATATTCGGGCACCGACGGGATCATCACCTTCGAAGATCTGGTCGAAGAGATCACCGGCGCGATCGAGGACGAACACGACGATGCCCCCGAGGACATGCTGATCCCGCTCGACGGCGGGATGTGGGAGGCCGATGCGCGTGCCGAGCTTGACGATGTCGGCGCGCTGATCGATCCGCGGCTGGCGGTGGTCGAGGAAGACGTCGGCACGCTCGGCGGCCTCGCCTTCATGCTCGCCGAGGCGGTGCCGTGTCCCGGCGCGATGCTCCAGCATGACAGCGGCTGGACGCTCGAAGTGATCGCCGGTGATGAAAAGCGCGTCACTCGGTTGCGCCTTCATCCCCCGCCGCCTGCAACCGAGCGCGGAGAGTAACAGCACCGTGGCCATCCGCCGTCTCCCTCCCCTGCGCGCAATCGAAGCGTTCGTCCGGATTGTCCGGCTCGGCAGCGCCCGCGCCGCAGCGGACGAACTCGGACTGAGCCCGTCAGCGCTGTCACGGCGGGTGGCGGCACTCGAGGAGTTCATCGGCAAGCGGCTGTTCACCCGCCAGCATCAAGCAATGAGGCTGACCGACGAAGGCCAGGCCTTTTACGATGCGGTCAGCCTGCGCTTCGACGAATTGGCCGCCGCAGTCGAAGGACAGGTCGAGGACAGCAAGGTCTTGCGTCTCCACCTCGGCGTCCTGCCCCTGTTCGGCACCCAGCGGCTATTTCCGCGGCTGCCCGAACTGCGCAAGGCACACCCCCGGCTCCACATCGATTTCGACACGGCCGCTCATCCCGAAGCGCGAGTTGGCGATACACTCGACGCGGCGATTGTGCTGGCCAAGGAGCCCGACCCCGCATTTCACGCGGTGCGGCTCGATCACAACCGGGTCTATGCTTTCACCTCCAAGGCGCTCGCCGCCGAAATCGGCGAAGCCCCGACGCCCGAGGTGCTGGCCCGCCAGACCTTCTTGATCCACACCGAATTGCCCGACAGTTTCGTCGCGTGGAAGCAAGCGCTCGGTCTGCCCAAGTTTGCTCCCGCGGCTATCGATCACATGGACTCAGGCCAGCTCATCCTCGAAGCCGCCGCCAACGGCCTTGGCATTGCGATCATGCACGACGACCACTTCCGCCGCAGCCACGACAACCGGCTGGCCAAGCTGTTCGATGTCGAGGTCGAGAGCCCCTATTCGTACTGGTTCATCTGCCGCCCCCATGCCCTCGAAATCCGCGCGGTGCGGATTTTTCACGATTGGATTGCGGGGGCGGGGCTGTAATTCAAGCAGCCAGCACCAACCCTCCGGGTTCGTCGTCGTTGGCGGTTTTCCGCTCTGAACAAGCTGCGCTGCACCGCGAGCTGCGACGGTTTCCTACATCGCAATTGTCGGATAACAGGATCGGTGCGGCTGCAAGAGGCCGACCCACGCCCACTCAAATGACCTCGATGTGTCGCAATTTCCAGATAAGCGATTGAAATACAGTTATTTATCGTCTGAGATCGCGATTTTTGAGCAGTGGTTTTACCGCCCCTCAACCTCATTGCACCGTGCTTGTGCCGATTTGAGCATCGCCTGAGCCGGTTTGTGCATCAGTGCTGGCGTTGCCGGGGCCGATTGGGCAGCATCGCCCGATGAAACGCCGATTCGTCCTCGCCGCCTTGCCCGCAACCTTGATCGCCTTAACGGGCGCTACCAAATCGAAGAAGGCACCGCCGCCTCCGCCGCTGGGCGATACGGTGCTGGTCGAAATGGTCACCGCGCAAGGCGCGATCGTGCTCGAACTCGATCACAAGCATGCGCCGATAACGGTCGAGAACTTCATGCGCTATGTCGACAGCGGGCGCTACAACGGGATGACCTTCTACCGCGCGATGCACCTCAATTGGGGGACCGAGCCCAATGGCGTGCTGCAGGGCGGGCTCAATCCATTTCCGGCCAAGCTGATGAAGCCGATTGCGCACGAGCCGACCACTGTCACAGGACTCACCCATAAGGCCGGAACGCTGTCGATGGCGCGCAATGCACCGGGTACGGCGATGGCCGATTTCTCGATCCTGTTGTCGGACCTGACCTCGTTCGATGCCAATCCGGCCTCGCCCGATGCCGAAGGCCGAGCAGGCTATGCCGCGTTCGGGCATGTGGTCAGCGGGATGGATGTGGTGCGCAAGATTTACGACGCACCGCGCTCGCCGACCAAGGGCGAGGGCTTCATGAAGGGTCAGATGCTCGAGCCGCCGGTCAAGGTGCTCAAGGTGCGGCGGGTGGCGG
>JARXKR010000053.1:3137-7424 GCA_030271565.1 Pseudomonadota bacterium | reverse complement strand
TCGCTAACTGTCGCTTTGTTAATCACGCCCGGTTCGCGCGGGGGTTCGCCCTTGGGCAGCGCGTCGACGTGTTCCATGCCTTCGACCACGTTACCCCAGACCGTGTACTGCCGGTCGAGGAAGCCCGCATCGTCGAACACGATGAAGAACTGGCTGTTGGCGCTGTTCGGCGCGTTGGTCCGCGCCATCGAGCAGACCCCGCGAACGTGCGGCTCGTTGTTGAATTCGGCCTGCAAGTCGGGCTTGGACGAACCGCCCATGCCGGTGCCATCGGGGCAGCCGCCCTGCGCCATGAAGCCCGGGATAACGCGGTGGAACTTGACCCCGTCGTAGAACCCTTCGCCCGCCAGTTCCTTGATCCGGGCGACATGGCCGGGGGCCAGGTCGGGGCGCAGCTTGATCTTGACGTCGCCGCCCGAGCTGAGGTTGAGATTGAGGTATTCATCGGCCATGCGCTTGTCTCCTGCGAATTTGCGAAGGTGATATAGGGCGCGCCGGGACAAAGTCACCTCCCCCGGCCCGCACCCGGTTGCTTTTGCGACTTACCGGCCTAGACCGGCGCGCATGACTCCCGCGGAACTCCTTGCCCAGCGTGATGAAACGGCCGACGACGCCGTGCTCGAACTGCGTGTGGACGACCGCCTCGACGAGGAGAATACGCTCAAGAAAAACTTCGTCCGCCGGGTCCGTGAAGCGCTTGAGGCGGGCGAGACCGGGCAGGTCTACGACCTGGTCGAGCCGCTCCACCCAGCCGACGTCGCCGACCTGTTCGAGCTGATCGACGCCGACGAACGCCCGGCCCTCGCCAAAGCGATCAGCGACCTGATGAGCGGCGAGGTCTTTGCCGAGCTCAACGACCACGTCCGCGAACTCTTGGTTGAATCGCTCCCGGCGGGCGAAGTCGCCGACATCGCCGAGCAGCTCGACACCGACGACGCGGTGGCGATGCTCGAGGATTTGGACGAAGACGACCAGCAGGCCGTCCTCGCCGAAATGGAGCCCGAAGACCGCGCCGCGATCGAGACCGCGCTGTCCTACCCCGAGGAGTCCGCCGGGCGCCTGATGAGCCGCGATTTCGTCGCGGTGCCAGAACATATGCGGGTCGGCGACCTGATCGATTTTCTGCGCGAAGACCACGATCTCGCCAACGAATTCTGGGAAGTGTTCATTGTCGATGCACGGCATCACCCCGTCGGCACCTGCGCGCTGTCATGGATCCTGCGCGCGCCGCGGAATATCGCGCTGACCGACGTGATGACCCGCGAGCAGAGCCTCATTCCGGTCAGCATGGACCAGGAAGAGGTCGCCTTGCGGTTCCAGAAGTACGCCCTGATTTCGGCGGCAGTGGTCGATGCGGACGGGCGGCTGGTCGGCCAGATCACCGTCGATGACGTGGTCCACATTATCCAGGAAGAAGCCGGCGAGGATGCGCTGCTGCTTTCGGGCGCGGGCGACGGCGACATCAACGAGCCGATCAAGTACACCATCCGCACCCGGCTGACCTGGCTGGTGGTGAACCTTGGCACGGCGGTAATCGCCTCGAGCGTGGTCGGGCTGTTTCAGGGGGCGATCGCCAGGTTCGCGCTGCTCGCGGTGCTGATGCCGATTGTCTCGGGGATGGGCGGCAATGCCGGGACGCAGACCTTGGCAGTGGTGGTGCGGGCGCTCGCCACCAACCAGATCACCAGTTCGAATACCTGGCGCATGATCATTCGCGAATTCTCGATTGCCAGTGCCAACGGTCTGTCGCTCGGCATCCTGATCGGCTCGGGAGTCGGGCTGATTTTCGGTAATCCGCTGCTCGGGATGGTGATTGCGGCAGCGATGCTGATCAACAACCTGGTCGCGGGCCTGGCCGGGATCTTGGTCCCGGTGACGCTCGACAAGCTCAAGATCGACCCGGCGGTGTCCTCGGCGGTGTTCGTGACCATGGCGACCGACGTGATGGGGTTCTTCTCATTCCTCGGTCTCGCGGTGCTGAGCGGGCTCGCCTGATGCCGCTGCACCTGACCAAGGTCGCCTACGGCGCGCAGTCGATGGAGGAGCTCCACACCTGGTTCCAGAACCGCGGCGAGGAGGCGAAACTGACCACGCGCTACCTGCCCAAGCGTGCAGCCGAAATTGCCCCCACCAATGGCGAAGAACGCGGATCGCTCTACTGGGTCTACAAGCACCAACTGGTCGCGCGCAGCGAAATCCTGCGCTTCGAGGATGCCGAAGCCGGACGCACCCATATCGTCATTTCGACCAAGCTGATCGACGTCTACCCTCTGCCCAAGCGCGCGCACCAAGGCTGGCGCTATCTGGCGGGCGAAGACGCCCCGCGCGACTTGGCCGATGGCGAAGTGGCGGGCGATGCGATGCCGGGCAAGCTGGCGGGCGATCTCGCGCGATTGGGTCTGGTCTAGCCTACCAGGCGATCAATCGCGGAACCGCAATCCGCCCGAACAGCCCGGCCAGCACCACGGTCAAACCGTGCCACACCCCGATGTGCACCAGATCGCTGTGTGGACAATAAAGCGAGACCGCAAAAATCCCGGCCGCACCCGCGCCAACCCCGACGAGAAGCCCTGCTCGTTCCGGCCGAGAAGGCGCACCGCGGCGCAGCCACCAAACCTGAGCTGCTGCGCTCAGCATTCCCCAGCCGAGCCCGAAAAGCAGACAGTCCCGCCCATTGAGCGCGAGTTGTGTCGGTTCCCCGTGCAGCCAAGTCGTGGCCAGCAACACCAGCGCCGCAGCCGGCAATACGCCAGCCATCAAGGCGGTCCAGCCCCAGCCTTCGCGCCGCACCCCGACGTAAGGCCGCGCCATATCGGCCACCGCCCAGAACGAAGCCAGCGCAAGGACCAGGAACAAGTCCCCGCTGATCAGCGCAATCGGATCGGGCTCACCGCTGCGCAAATCGGCGCGCAAGCCGACCAGCAAGACCATCCCGGTCACCCCGGCACCCAGCGCAATCATCGCCAGCGCCATCCCGGCGCGCTTGCGCAGCGGAGCAACGGGCTTCAGATCTGCAACCAGACCGGCGATCAGGTTTTCGGTATTATCGGGCATTACATCAGCCTCGTTCAATAAGTGCGGCGAGGCGTTTGATGCCCCGGTGGATATTGACCTTGATCAGCGATTCGCTCTGGCCGGTCGTGGCTGAAGCTTCGCTGATCGACAGGCCGGAGATTTTGACCAGCTCAATCGCCCGCTGCTGCGACGCGGGCAGCGCTTCGAACAATCGTTCGAGGCTGATGCGCGCGACGATTGCGGGCTCGTCAGAATCGTCGGCGTGGAAATCGGCGTCGAGTTCGTCCTCGGCGCGGCGATAGACCAGCCGCAGATGATCGACAAAACGGTACCGCGCGATCGCCGCAAGCCACGGCGCAAAGCTGCGCGCGGGGTCGTAACTGGCAAGCTTGCGGTGGACCGAGAGCAGGCTTTCCTGGACCAGATCGTCGAGCTGGTCGGGCATTACGCGCCGCCGATAATAGCGAACCAGCCACTGCCGTGCTGCACCCAGCAGTGCACCATAGGCCGCCTTGTCACCCTGTTGGGCTAGCCCGGCGAGGTGGGTCAAGGTGGCATCGTCGGCGATCATCACCGGTCCATTCGCCGCCGCGCCCGCGGAAGTTACACCGCCGCCCGTGCCTCGCGCTCCACGACACGCCGCAAGGCATTAGCGTAAACCTCGGGTTCCTGTGCGCCGGGGATCATGTATTTGCCCTGGACGATCATCGCCGGGACCCCGGTGACGTTCATGTCGTAAGCCTGCGCTTCCTCCTGCTTGACGATGCGGCCGAGGGTTTCGTCGTCCAGCGCGGCACGCGCGCCAGCGGGATCAAGACCTTGCGCGGCGGCCAGCTCGGTAAGCACCTCAGGATCGGAAACGTCGCGGCGCTGTTGGAAATGGGCGTCGAATAGAGCGAGCTTGAGCCGGTTCTGCACTTCTGTTCCGGCCTCAATCAGCGCCCATTTGAGCAGCTTGTGCGCGGCAAAGGTGTTGCGCATCATGCCCTCAGGGGGCTCGCCTTCGCCGGTGTACGCGAACGAATAGCCGGCGCGTGTCCCCATGCTGAGCATCTGCTCGCGTCCGGCAGCAGCCTGTTCGGGGGTGCGGCCATATTTGCGGGCGATGTGCTGGACCTGCGGCTCGCCTTCGGGCGGCATGTCGGGATTGAGCTCGAACGGCAACCAGCGCACCTCCGCCTCGATCTCGCCCGCCAGTTGCGCCAAACCCTGTTGCAGCTGCGAATAACCGATGATGCACCACGGGCACATCACGTCCGAATAGATGTCGAT
>JARXKR010000053.1:0-3037 GCA_030271565.1 Pseudomonadota bacterium | reverse complement strand
TGGGTCATTGTTCGAGCCACCATTTGAGCAAGTGATGCGCCACCGCGAACGGCGGCGGGGCGATGAACCGCGCGGTGTCATCCCCAGCCATGGCCGCAACCACCTCATCGCGGGTGAACCAGTCGGCCTCGTCGAGTTCGGTCATGTCGATGGTGATCGCGGGATCGTCGGTGTGCGAGTGGCATGCGATCATCAGGCTCGATGGAAACGGCCACGGCTGGCTGGCCACATAGCTGACGTCGCGCACCCGCAAGCCGGCTTCCTCATGGATCTCGCGCGCGACGGCTTCCTCGATCGTCTCGCCCGGCTCAACGAACCCGGCGAGTGCGGAAAAGCGCTTGGGCGGGAAGCGGGGCTGGCGGCCGAGCAGCACCTGGCCTTGATGCTCGACCAGCATGATCGTGACCGGATCGACCCGCGGGTAGTGCTCGGCATCGCAATCGTGGCTGGTGCAATTGCGCTGCCAGCCGCCCTTGGCGAGCGCGGTCCCCGCGCCGCAGCGCGCGCAGAAGCGGTGCCGCGCATGCCAATCGACCAAGGCCCGCGCCCCGCCGTAAGTCGCCAATTCGTGCGCATCGAGCGCCGCCATCGCCGCCCACAGGCGCGGGTTGGCGGGGGCGACGCTGCCTGCGAGATTGTGCGTAACCTCCGCAAAGCAAGCTTTCTCGCCCGCGAGCCCGAGGAAAACCAGTTCGCTCTCCGGCGCCGCATCGGCCAGCGTGCCCCAGGTCAGCTGGCCTTCGGAATCGATCACCGGATCGAGCCCATCGAGCCGCAACAGCCGCGCGCGCCAGTCCATCAAGGCCTCAAGTGCGGCGGGATCGGAACGAATATGGTCGGCGCGGTCGAGGCCGGCCCCGGCAAAGGCGATGGTGCTGGCGGTCATGCCTTGCGCGCCGACATTGCGGTCAGGTCCGCGCCGACCGCCTTGGGAAATTCCCTGAGGATCGGCAATTTGTCCTGCGGCATGTATTGCACATACAGGCTGGTGCGCAGGCCAAGCTTCATCTGCGCAAACCCGATCGTGCCCGCAGCGCCCGACCAGCCGTAGAGCCCCTCATCCTTGCCGGTGCCGACAATCCCGCCCGCGCCGAATTGCTGGCCGACAACCCAGGTCCCAGTCAGGTCAGCGGTTGCGGGGAGCAGGTTCGAGGTGCCCATCAACACTGCAGCCTCGCTCATCACCCGGCTGCCGCCCGAAAGGCCGCGATTGACCAGCATCGCGAGGAAACGGTCGAAATCGGCTGGTGAGGTCACCAGCCCCGAGCCGCCGAAAGCGAACGGAACCGGCATTTCGTAAATCGAGTTACCGGGCCGGTCGATCGGAAACGGGCGACCCAGCACATAGGCGTAATTGGTAGTCAGACGATCGCTCGCGCTGGTCGGCACATGGAAATAGCTGCTGGTCATCCCCAGCGGACCGAGCAAGCGCTGCTGCAGGAACGCCTCGAAACTCGTGCCCGCAGCGCGGCCGATCACCAGTCCGAGCACGTCGAGCGCCATCGAATAGGACCACTTGGTCCCCGGCTCGGCCACCAGCGGCACCGTCGCGGCGAGCCGCAGGAATTCGTCCGGCCCCGGCGTCGGCGGGCCATCGTTGACCCCTTTGATCTTGCGTTTGGAAACCAGCCCGGGGTTGAGCCCAAGCCGTCGCAGCTCGTCCGCCACCTTGTTCTTGCCGACCACTGCATAGCCGAGGCCGCTGGTGTGCGTGAGCAGCTGGCGGATGGTGATCTGCTGGGTTGCGGGGCGCGAGGCAAGGCTCTTCTTCGGATCGATCGCCACCTTCATCTGCGCGAATTCCGGCGCGAAATCGGCAAGCGGCTGGTCGAGCCCCAGCTTGCCTTCATCGATCAGGATCATCGCCGCCATACCGGTCAGCGGCTTGGTCATCGAATAGGCGCGGAACATGCTTTGCGGCCCATTCGCGTCCTTGTCATCGAACCCTTCGAGCCCGCGCGCGATGAACCCCGGCGGGGCATCGTGCCAGCCGAGCGCGGCGACCATGCCCGAAACCTTGCGGCCCTTGACGTAGCGATCGAGCATGGCGGTGACGGTCGGCCATTGCGCTTCGATCCCGGCCAATTCGGCAGCGCGCGCCAGCTGTGCGCCGAGCGGCAAAGTGCCAATCAGGCCCGCGCCGCTGAGCAGTGCGCTCACTCGCAAGAGATCGCGGCGTGAAAAATCGAGTTCAGTCACCAATTGTTCTCCCCGATGCGGCGCTGGCCATTGCCAACCGTGCCGCCTTGGCAAACAACGTCGGCAACCCCGCCTCATCGAGGTCGCCAGTCGCCCACCATTCGCCATGTTCTGGATCAAGCCTAGAGCAATCGCGTCCTGAATAAACCATCAATTGCAAATCAAGATCGAAATGGGTGAAGCTATGCCGGACCGACCCGGCTGCCGCCCATTCACCTTCGAGCGGAGGCCGCGCATGACCGTCCAAGCGGGCCGACCAGCTATCGTCGGGGAGCGCGCGCATCCCGCCGAGCATGCCCTTTGCTGCGCGCCGCACCAGCCAGACCCGCCTCTCGCGTTCGATCCAGTAGGCTCGTCCCTGCCGCTGGGGTTTAGCGGCCTTGGGCAGCTTTAGCGGGAACCGCTCGGGTCCGAGCGCGCGGCCCGCGCAATGCGGTGCAAGCGGACACAGCAGGCATTTCGGAGCCCGCGTCGTGCAGACCGTGGCGCCAAGGTCCATCATCGCCTGCGCGAAATCTCCGGGACGATCAGCCGGTGTGAACCTGTCGACCTCGGCCCGGATTTGCTCGCGTGCTTGGGGAAGCGGCGTGGCAATCGCAAAAAGCCGCGTCACCACCCGCTCGACATTGGCATCGACCACCGCCACGCGCTCGCCAAATGCAATCGCGGCGACTGCAGCGGCGGTGTAGGCGCCCAGTCCGGGCAACTTGCGCAAGTCTGCCTCGGTTGCCGGAAACTCACCGCCAGCCGCCGCAACAGCCTTGGCGCAAGCAATCAAGTTGCGCGCGCGGGCGTAGTAGCCCAGCCCCGCCCATGCAGCCATGACCTCGCCCTCATC
>JARXKR010000052.1 GCA_030271565.1 Pseudomonadota bacterium | reverse complement strand
CCACTCCCTCCGCCCGTGCTAACGGGTTCAGGTTCAACGGGTCGGGCTGCGTTACCAGCCCCTCTCAGTCACACGACTCCCCGGGGATGGCTGGACATTAGGGCAGGCTTGCGGGACAGTCCAGTCCATGACCATCACCACGACTCGCCGCGGCTTCGTTGCCGGGCTCGCCGCCGCCGCCTTCACCCCCCAGGTCGCCTGGGCGCGCAAGTCCGGCAACTACGACGTGATCGTGCGCGGGGGCATGGTGTTCGACGGGCTCGGCAATGCTCCGCGCGCAGCCGATCTCGGCATCGCGGGCGACCGGATCGCGGCGATTGGCAAGCTGGGACGGGCGCGCGGCGCGCTCGAAATCGACGCGCGCGGGCAGGCGGTCGCTCCCGGCTTCGTCAACATGCTTAGCTGGTCGAACGAAAGCCTGATCGAGGACGGCCGCTCGCAAGGCGATATCCGCCAGGGGGTGACGCTCGAAGTAATGGGCGAGGGCACTTCGATGGGGCCGCTCAACGCCGAGATGAAGGCGCGCGCGGTCAAGGAACAGGGCGATATCCACTATCCGGTGACCTGGACCTCGCTCGCCGATTACCTCGCGTTCCTCGAGACCAAGGGCGTGAGCTGCAACGTCGCCTCGTTCATCGGCGCGGGGACCTTGCGCGCGCATGAAGTCGGCTACGATGATCTGCGCGCCAGCCCTGAGCAGTTGCACCGCATGCAGGACCTGGTCCGCGCCGAAATGCGCGCCGGGGCGCTCGGCATCGGTTCGTCGCTGATCTACGCGCCGGACAATTTCGCCAACACCGACGAACTGGTCGCGCTCGCGTCTGCTGCGGCCGAATTCGGCGGCGGCTATATCAGCCACATGCGCAATGAGAGCGATCAGCTGCTCGAAGCGGTGGACGAGCTGCTGGAAATCGCCCGACGCAGCGGAGCGCGGGTGCAGGCTTACCACCTCAAGGCTTCGGGCCGGAGAAACTGGGACAAGGGCGCCAAGGTGCTGGCCAAGCTGGATGCCGCCCGCAAGGCCGGGATCGACGCCTCGGCCAATGTCTACACCTACACCGCTGCCGCGACCGGGCTCGATGCCTCGATGCCGCTGTGGGTTCAGCAGGGCGGGCGCGACAAGTGGATCGCGCGGCTGAGGGACCCGGCGATCCGCGCCCGCGTGCTGGCGGAGATGCGCGGCGTGCCGGTGGGCTGGGACAACACCTACCGCAACGCCGGTTCACCCGAGAATGTGCTGCTATTGGGCTTTGACAACCCGGCGCTCAAGCCGCTCACCGGCAAGTCGCTCGCCGAAGTGTCGAAGATGCGCGGGACCAGCCCCGAGGACACGATCATTGATCTGGTGATCGAGGACGGCAGCCGGGTCGACACCGCCTATTTCACGATGAACGAGGACAACCTCAAGGCCAACCTGGCGTGGAAATGGACCATGCTGGGCAGCGATGCGGCGAGCATGGCGCCCGAGGGAAAGTTCCTTGCACGCATGCCCCACCCGCGCGCCTACGGCACCTTTGCGCGGTTCCTCGGGCGCTACGTCCGCGACCAGCAGGTCATGCCGCTGGCCGAAGGCATCCGCCGTCTGACCTCGCTGCCGGTACAGCAGCTCGGGCTCAAGGGGCGCGGGCGGATCGCGCCGAACTACATGGCCGATGTGGTGGTGTTCGATCCGGCGAAAATCACCGACCACGCGACGTTCGACAAGCCGCACCAATATGCCACCGGGGTGTCCGATGTGCTGGTCGGCGGCCGCGCAGTGCTGCGCGGCGGCGAGCACACCGGCGCGCGGGCCGGGCGGTTCGTCAAGGGACCGGGCTGGCGCGGCTGACGCCTCGCTGATCAGCGCAGCAGGATATAGAGCGCGACGACAACAACCAGCCCCGCGAACAACCGCCGGGCCAGGACTGCGCGTTGTTCCAGCCGGCGAACGAGCGGAAGCGCGATGATCGTGCCAATTGCTCCGCCCGCAACCAGCGCGCCGAACAACGGCCAGATCACCTTGCCCGCCGCCGCGTAGCTGATGCTGGTCGCCGAACCGAACAGCGCCACCGAAACGAGCGAGCTTGCCCCGGCATTGGCGAGCGTCATGCCGCTCGCCGCCATCAGCCCGGGCGCGATCAGGAAGCCGCCGCCGATCCCGAAGAAGCCAGCGGCAAGCCCGGCGGCGAAGCCGAGTGGGGCAAGCCGGACGACGATCGGCCAGGTGATGCGCACGCCCGGATCGCCCTCACCCTTGCGCGGGACCAGCATCGAAGCGGCGATGACGATCATCGCCACGGCGAACCATTTGAGCAAGGCTGCGCCCGATACCTGCTGGGCGAGCTGCGCGCCGATCAGCGCCCCGGAAAGGCCGGCTGCGGCAAAGACGCTGGCGCAAGGCCACTTGACCCGCCCGGCCCTGGCTTGCGCGGCAAGGCCAGTCATCGCATTGACCGCCACCGCCGCCGCCGAAGTGCCAATCGCGGCATGGGCATCGGCAATTCCGACGACATAAACCAGCCACGGGGTCGCCAATACCGATCCGCCGCCGCCGAACAGGGTCAGCAGGAAGCCGACAAGTCCGCCGCCCAGCGCGGCGAGGGCCAGACTGACGAGGTCCATCGCCTCAGGCCACTCGCGCCCGGTTCCACGGGGCGAGCATCAGCAACCGCGCCATGCCGCAGAACCCGCTGACCCCGGCGAAGGTCAATCCCGCGCCGACGAATGCGGAAAGACCGAACCAGCCCGGGGCAACGGCAAAGCCCATCACCACGCCGACCAGCACCAGCAGCCCGGCAGCAATCTGCACCTGACGCATGATCTCCATCGGGGCCTTGCGATTGACTTCGAGCGGCAGCCCCGCCTTTGCCCAACCATCAAGCCCCCCACCCAGCACGTAGGCGGTGCCTTCGATCCGCGCGGCGAGCCGGTCGCAAGCACCGTGAGTGCGCGCGCCCGAACGGCAAGTGAAGATCACGTCACCGCCCGGCTTGACCGCAAGATGCGCCTGCTCCCACTGCGAGAGCGGACGCGACAAGGCCCCCGCCACATGGCTGCGGGCAAATTCGTCGGCTTCGCGGATGTCGACCAGCACAGCTTTTCCAGCTGACAGGCGCGCGTTTACCTCGGCGGGACTGAGCGGGGAGAGTATGGCAGTCATCATGAATTCCTGATTTCGGGGGGGCAGTACAATTCGGCGAGGGTCTGGATCACGCGCAGTGCAGCGTGATCGGTGATGCGGTAGTAAATCGTCTGCGCCTGACGCCGGGTGGCAACGATCCCGCTTTCGCGCAGCACGGCCAGGTGCTGCGACAGCGCCGATTGCGACAGGTCGATGTGCGCCTGGATCTGCCCGACCGACAGCTCTTCCTCGGCCAGCTGGCACAGGATCATCAGGCGCTTTTCGTTGCCGACAAGCCGCAGCAGCGCGGCGGCACGGCCGACGCTTTGGGCGAACAACGAAGGGTCAAAGCGAGTGTGATCGAGCATGCAACCATTATATGCATTGATTCTAAATTAGCAAGACCTTATATATAGTTTGAAGGAGAGCCTCCATGACTGCCATTCCCACCGTTGCCGCGTTCTTCGATCCCGCGACTCACACCGTCAGCTATGTCGTGTCCGATCCGGTGACCCGGCGGGCGGCGATCATCGACCCGGTGCTCGATTTTACCCCGCACAATGCGCGCACCGCGACGCATTCGGCCGAAAAGCTGCTGGCGCATCTGGCGGACAACGGACTCGATCTGGCCTGGATCCTCGAAACCCACGCGCATGCCGATCACCTCTCGGCCGCGCACTATCTGCGCGAGCGAACCGGCGCCCCGGTCGTGATCGGCGCGCAGATTGTTGCCGTGCAGGACATCTTTGCCAAGCTGTTTGAGGCGGAAGATGTGGTGCCCGACGGTAGCCAGTTCGATCGCCTTGTCTCCGAAGGCGATCGCCTGCCGCTGGGCGAGTTGGAAATCCGGGTGTTGCATACGCCGGGACATACCCCGGCCTGCGTCAGCTATCTGCTGGGCGAAGCGGCATTCGTCGGCGATACGCTGTTCATGCCCGACTATGGTACCGCGCGTTGCGATTTTCCGGGTGGGAGCGCAGCGACGCTTTACGCGTCGATCCGCAAGCTGCTGGCCTTGCCGCCTGCCACGCGGATTTTCGTCGGCCACGATTACTTGCCGGCGGGGCGCAGCGAGTTCGTCTGGGAAAGCACCGTCGCCGAGCAGCAGCGCGCCAATATCCATGTGCACGATGGGGTCAGCGAGGCGGAATTTGTCACCATGCGCCAGGCGCGCGACGCGACCCTGGAAGCCCCCCAGCTGATCCTGCCGTCGCTGCAGGTCAACATCCGCGCCGGGCAGCTCCCGCCGCCCAGCGCAGGCGGGCATCGTTACCTCAAGTTGCCGCTCGACGCGATCTGAGCCACACGCGCAGGACATGACCGTGCTCTACCGCCTCGATTGCTCCGCAGCCGAAGTTGCGGTTCAGCTCGGCGCGGCGGCGGGCTCCGATCCGTGGCGCGGCGGGCACATCGGCCCGGGCCAGTTCGCGCCGGTGCTCACCCATGGCCGCGAGGCGATTGCCGGGCCGGGGCGCGCGGGCCAGCCGCTGCGGATGATCCCGCGGCTGTGGGGCGTGCCGCCGCCGGGGATGCCGGTCGATGCGCGAAACGGTGTGCTCAGCGTGCGCAATCCCGCCAGTCCGTTCTGGATCGGCAACCTGCGCAACAGCGAGTTCCGCTGTCTCGTTCCGGTGACTGGCTTCATGGAATGGGGCAAGGTCGATCCCGCCACCGGCAAGCGCCGCGCGCATTGGCTCGCCCCCACCGACCAGCCGCTGTTCGCCTTCGCCGGGGTGTGGAAGGACAGCGAGGTGCCAAGCTTCGCGCTGCTGACCTGCGAGCCTAACGCGGTGCTGCGCGAGATCGGCTGCTTCTCGATGCCGGTGATCCTGCCCGCCGGGGATGCGCAACAGGATTGGCTGCGCGGCGAATGGAGCCGTGCGGAGGCTTTGCTGGTGCCCTATTCGTCCTCGCTGATGTGCGAGTCCGCTGGACATTAACCGGACGATTAAACATAGTCCCGCCAGCTCCGCGAATTTGAGGACGCATGACCATGGCGACATTAGCAGACCGCGCAATCAACTCCGTCGATGTCAGCGCCAACGCGCTTTACGTCGATGACACCTGGCGCGCTCCGTTTGCTAAATTGCGCGCGGAAATGCCGGTGAGCTGGTGCCCGGAGAGTCCGTTCGGGGCCTATTGGTCGGTGGTGACGCACGGTCTGGTGCAAGAGGTCGAGGTTCACCCCGAGGTCTATTCATCGCGCTGGGATCTGGGCAATATCACCATCGCAGACTCTGTGGGCGACACCGACTTTCCCAATTTCATCGCGCAGGACGCACCGATCCACACCGCGCAGCGCAAGGTGATCGCCCCGGCCTTTGCGCCGAGCCAGGTGGTCAAATTGGAAGCCCAGGTCCGCGCCCGCACGGCCGAGCTGTTCGCCGCGCTGCCGGTGGGCGAGACCTTCGACTGGGTCGAGCGCGTTTCGATCCCGCTGACGCTCGGCATGCTCTGCATCCTGTTCGACATGCCGTTCGCTGAATGGCGCGATATCAAGCGCTGGTCGGACTTTGCCAGCGGGGTTTCGGCGGACAACCTCAACGACGAATACCGCGCCGAATTCCTCGCCCAGATGATGCAGATGCTCGAACGCTTCGATCGCGAACTCGAAGCACGCCGGGCGCAGGAACCGAGCGACGACCTGCTCAGCCGGATGGTCCATTCAGACGCGATGGGCCACATGGACATGATGGAGCGGGTCGCCAACATCGCGCTGCTGATCGTGGGCGGGAACGACACCACGCGCAATTCGATGTCGGCCTTGGTCGAGGTGTTCGATCGCTATCCCGGAGAGCTCGACAAGCTCCGCGCCGATCCTGCGCTGATCCCCAACGCCGCGCAGGAAATCGTGCGCTGGCAAAGCCCGGTGACCCATATGCGCCGCACCGCGCTCGCCGACACCGAGCTTGGTGGGCAGGCCATCGCCAAGGGTGAGAAAGTGGTGATGTGGTACATCTCGGCCAACCGAGACGAGGCTGTCTTCCCCGATGCGGAGCGCTTCGATGTGGCGCGCAGCAACGCGCGGCGGCATCTCGGCTTCGGCCACGGGGTGCACCGCTGCGTCGGCGCGCGGCTCGCCGAAGTGCAACTCGCCGCGCTGATCGAGGAGATCGTCAACTCCGGCGCGCGGATCGTGCCGCAAGGCGCGCCGACGCGGCTCGCCAGCCCGTTCCTCCATGGGTTCACCGCGATGCCGGTGCAGCTGCAGCGCTAATGGCGGAGACTTATGCCACGCTGCTGGTCGAGGCCGAGGGCCCGGTGCTGTGGGTCCGGCTCAACCGGCCCGAAGTGCTCAATGCCTATACCGCTGAACCAGAACCATCCCCGGCGAATTGAAGCCGGTCCCTGTCCAGCATCTTGTCCGATAGATACAAGCCAAAGCGGTGCATTCAGGCTAGGGCAAAGCTTGAAGCTCAATGGCGAAATCGGCTATATCGCCGCCGGCGGCGCGAATGGGCGATTTCGTAAATTGGAGCAGATCATGGTTGTGCGGGGCAGATATCGGTTGGGCATGGGCATTGCGCTGGGTGTCGGACTGACCTCGGCGGTGGCTCTGGCCGCCGCGCAGCCGCAGAACATCCTGCCGGGGCCCGCACCGGCGGCTTCGCCCAATCCGGTTCCGACCACCGCGCCGACCGTGGCGCCCGATACCACCGCGCCCAAAATCGTACCGCAGGTTCCGCTTGATGAGCCGGTGGTCAATTGGTCTGCGGCCGACGCCCAGTCGCTGCTCGGGGTGATCGAGGGGATCGACGCCGACGGGCTGATCCCGGCGGATTACCAGCCCGAAAAGCTGCGCAGCGTGATTGCGGCGGGCGATCCGGCTGCGCTCGATGCGCAGGCCAGCAAATCGTTCGCCTGGCTCGCCGAGGATATGCGCGATGGCCGCACGCGGTTTGACGCGCGGTTGCAGTGGTTCGTGGTCGATAGCGATGTCGATGCCAATCCGACCTCGGCCTTGATGGACCGCGCGCTCAAGTCGCACGATGTCGCCGGGGTATTTGAGGGGCTGCAGCCGACCGTGCCCGATTACGGCGAGCTCAAGGGGCTGCTCGCGGTGACCCCCAAGGCCGACAAGACCAGGCGCAACCTGATCCGGATCAACATGGACCGCTGGCGGTGGCTGCCGCGCCAGCTTGGCAAGTATTACCTGCTGACCAATGTGCCCGAATTCCAGCTGCGGCTGACGGTCGATAATTCGATCATCCGATCGTACCGCACGATCGTCGGCAAGGTCGGCAAGACCGCCACCCCGCAATTGTCGGCGGTGGTGCAAGGGGTGGTATTCAACCCGACCTGGACCGTGCCGCAGTCGATCGTGAAGGGCGAGGGACTGGGCGCAAAACTGATCGGCAACCCGGCCTCGGCTCTGCGCCAGGGCTACAAAGTGACCAAATCCAAGGACGGCACGATCACGGTGGTGCAGCAGCCCGGGCCGGGCAATTCATTGGGTATGATCAAGCTCGACATGCCCAATGAGCACGCCATTTTCATCCACGACACCCCGTCGCGCGGGCTGTTCGCCCAGCCCAACCGCGCGCTCAGCCACGGCTGCGTGCGGACCGAGCGCGCGGCCGAACTGGGCATCACCATGGCGATCCTCGGGGCGGGCATGACCTCGGCCCAGGCCGTGGATATCGTCACTTCGGGCAAGTACACCCGGGTCCCGATGACCAAGACTTTCCCGGTTTATATCATGTACTTCACCATGGCGAGCGACATCCAGGGCAAGATGGGGACCTTCCCCGATCTGTACAGCCGCGATGGCGCGGTGCTGGCTTCGTTCGCCGCGCCGCGCAAGGCCTGGACCGGCCAGCGTCAGAGCACCGAGAAGGTCGTGAAGCTGGATAACCCGCTGTAGCTTGCCAGTCCTACCCACCCCGTTCGTGGTGAGGAGGGACTGCGCGAAGCGAAGGCCCGTCTCGAACCACATTGTGCAGCGCGCGGTCCTTCGAGACGCCATTTCGACAAGAGCTCAATGGCTCCTCAGGACGAACGGGGCTTTGGCAAGTTGGTTGAGCCGGAGATACAGGCGGTCAGTTGGGCACTTTCGCCCGGCTGAAGGATCCCGCCTTGCGGCAGCCAGGCGCTGACCTCGCGGCGGTCGCCCTTGGCGGCAATTTCGACCACCAGCCCGCGCGCGGGATCGGTAAAATGGTTTTCGCTCGATATACCCAGCGCCAGCTTGCCGGGCTCATGTTTCATCAGGCACATCGCAAGGTCGAGCGAGGGCCGCGCCGAAGCCTGATCGAACACCCTGACCTTGTCTTGAGTGAGATGGCTTTCCTGCCACGTCCGAAACGCCCACGGCCCCAGCAGCAGAACCAGCGCAGCCACGCCGATCACCAACATGATCCGGCGCGAGCGGGTCTGGCTTGAGGAAACGCTCAAGCGTCGCCGATACGGTCAGCGTAGAGCAAGCGCCCGCCCGAAAGGTGCCACAGCGCCTCGTTGAACTGGTTGGGGCTCATCGCGAAACAGCCTTCGGAGCGGCCAAGCTTGCCGAACCGCACGATATGCTCCTCGGTCGCATAGGCCGCCGGGTGCATCACGATGGCGCGTTCGAGCGCGGCCGAATTGTCACCGTCCATCCCTACCAGCCGGATCGAGGTGCCGTACTTGCCGGCGTACCATTCGGCAGTCAGGTACGCCCCGCGCGATGTGGCCTCGGAGCCGTACTGGTTGGAGAAGCTTTGCAGGAAGCCGCTGTGTTCGGGGTCCGAACCGCGCCCGTGCGCGACCAGAAACGAGCGTACCGTGCCGTTCTCGAGATTGGCGAAGTGCAGCCGCGGCAGCGTCGACGGACGCGCGAAATCGGCTACCCCGACGATGTCCTTGCGCCAAACCTTGGCCCCGGCGCGTTCGACTTCGCGCGCGGCCAGGCCCAAGATCTTGCGATCGTAGGCCGGGTTGGGCACCACGATGGTCGGCAAGGCAGGCACCGGCGGCGGTGCGGGCTCGGCGGGTAAGGCCCCGAAAGTCTTGTCGAATTCATCGCCGAGCGGGCCAGACTGGCCGAGCCGCGCCAAGGCACGACCCGGCGCGGACAGGGCCGCACCGGCTGCCAAGCCACCCAGAATCAGGTTCCGACGGTTCATGATCCCCACCATAACCACGCAGGATAACCAAGTGCTGAACAGCAATCCAGCCCGAATCGTCCAATCCGGCCTAGCCTGCGCCCAGTTGCGCGGTTGCACCGAGCTCGCCCAGCGCCGCACCGTCGAGCCGCATCCCGGTCCATTCGTCCATCGCGCGAGCCCCGAGCAGGCGGTAAAACCCGATCGCGGGCGCGTTCCAGTCGAGCACCGACCATTCGAGCCGGGCACAGTCGCGCTCCACCGCAAGCGCGGCGAGGTGGGCGAGCAAGGCCTTGCCAAGCCCGCTCCCGCGCGCCGCTTCGCGCACGTAGAGGTCTTCGAGATAGATCCCGGGCTTGCCTTCGAAGGTGGAGAAATTATGGAAAAACAGCGCGAAACCTTGCGCTGCGCCGTTCAGTTCGCCGATCACCACTTCGGCATAGGGGCGGGTTCCGAACAGCTTCTCGCCGAGCACCTCCGCATCGAAGCGGACTTCGTGCGCCAGCTTCTCGTAGACAGCCAGATCGCGGATCAGCTGCCCGATCAGCGGCAGGTCGGCGCGGGTGGCGGGGCGGATCGAAATGGTCATGCGCGCGCCCTACCAGCGAAACGCGGCCACAGCACCCCCACCGCGAGCCCCGCCATGACCAGCGCGAAAGCCGCCAGCTTCCACGGCTGGAGCGGCTCGCCCAGCACCAGCGCCGAAGTCGCCAGGCCAAATACCGGGACCAGCAGCGACAGCGGTGCGACGCTGCCGGCCGAATGCCGCGCCAGCAGCCAGCCCCAAACCCCGTAGCCGAACATGGTATTGCCGACCGATTGCCACACCACCGCGCCCCAGGTCTTGGCATCGGCGGCCAGGATCCCGGCCTTCATCGCTGGCCAACCTTCGAGTGCCAGCGCGAAGACCAGCAGTGGCGGAATGGCAAACAGGCTCGACCAGACGACATAATGCAGCATGTTGACGCCGGTTGCGGCGCGCGCGACCATGTTGCCCCCGGCCCAGCTAGCCGCCGCACAGAGCACCAGGAGCAGCCCCAGTGGCGTCGCGCTGGCATCGGTATGCAGCGCAATCAGCGCGATCCCGGCGCTGGCCAGCAGCAGCGCTGCGATCTGGTACCGCGCGACTTTCTCGCCGCTGAGCCACACCGCCATGCCGATGGTAAAGAACGCCTGCGCCTGCACCACCAGTGAAGCGAGACCCGGGGTGATGTCGGCGCGCATCGCGGTGAACAGCAGCCCGAACTGCCCCGCGCCGATCAGCACGCCGTATGCCGCGAGGTTGCGCCACGGCACCGCAGGACGCGGCACAATCAGGGCAAGCGGCAGGAACGCCAGCGTGAACCGCAGCAGCGCGAGCGTCAGCGGCGGCAAGTGCACCAGCGCGAACTTGATGATCACGAAGTTGGAACCCCACACTGCGGTCACCGCGAGGGCTAGCAACAGATGGAGCGGGGGCAGGCCGTGGCGTTGTGCGGTCATGCCGCGCGCCCTAATCGAACAATTGGCGCCTGTCAGCGCAAACTGTATCAGTTCGAGCGGATCACCATGGTGTCGCCCCGCAGCTCGACTCCGCCGAGCTGCCGCAGCACCGACTGGCCGAGCAAGTTGACCGACAGGCCCCTGACCACCACCGCATCGACATCGTGCAGCGTCACTCCGGCGACTTCGACCTCGTCGAGCTTTACCGGCGCGCCGTAACCGACCCCCGAGGCGGTCTGCATCACCGGCTCGAAATCGCTAGGCGAAAGGCCGAGATTGAGCTCTGCGGCCTCGTCTTCGGTCAGCGCCAGAATGTCGGCGCCGGTATCGACCAGAAAAGGCACCGGGCTACCGTTGACGCTGGCTTCGAGGTGGAACTGCCCCGACCGGTCACGGCGTAGCAGCAAGGCATCGCTTTCGGCCTTGGCGGGCACCTTGCCGCCGGATTTTACGACCGGAATTTCGCTGGCACCTCCCGGCACCACGAACACCGCAGCCAGGCACATCAGGGCCACTGCCGCAAAAGCTATGATGTAAAGCCGGACCATTGCGCCGCTGAGTGTAACCGCGGCTGGTTACCGAATGCTTAGGCGCGCTGGCGCAACCATCAACGGATCATCCGGATATCCATGGCAAGAACGTCTTTCGCTGCTGCCATCCGCCGATCCGAGGTCAGGATGGCAAGACCGTCCATCATAGCCTGGGCAATACAGGCGCGGTCGCCCAGTGATAGCCCAAATTGCCTTGTCAGCGGACGCAATTTTGCCGTTTGCACGGCGTGGGCATCTTGAAAGGTGCGGATGCGGAAAGGCAGAGCGCCGACGACCTCCTCAGCAAGGCCGAAGCCCATCCCGCCATCGAGCAGGGTTGCATAGACTTCGCTTAAGTTGATCACGGAAATGTGCGATTCACTCATCACGCCATAGACGAAGTCGCCGCCCGGCTCGTCCAACAACGCCGCCAGCACCGCTGACGCATCGAGCAAATAGGTCATTCGCTCTCGGCTTCCGCCCACTTCTCTTGAAGATAGGTTTCGACTGACACCGGTTTGGACAACCCGGTTTTTACCTTGCTGCGAATATCACGGAGCATCACCTCGCGCGATTTGAGGACCAGGCGCTTGCCATCGCTTTCGAACACCAGGCTGTCCCCCTCCTTGAATCCGAGTTCGCGGCGCAACTGCGCCGGAATGACGATCTTGCCGCCTTTGATCAGCTTGGCATGATAGGACATGGAAGGCTCCCTAGGTCCTAAAAGCTAACATAGGACCCAAAAAGCCACAAGAGACCTTTTAAGCGGCCTTGCCCTGCGTCACATCCATGCTGACCGAAGCCCCCGCCTCGATCTCGGCCGCCTTGGCTTCGACCAGTGCCACGATATGCCCGATCATCTGGGCGTCCTGGACGTGGTGGTCGGTCACGCCCGACAGGTAGACCATGTGCTTGCCGTTGCCGCCGCCGGTGATGCCGATGTCGGTTTCGCGGGCTTCGCCCGGGCCGTTGACCACGCAGCCGAGCACCGAGAGCGACATCGGGGTCTTGATGTGGCTCAGCGCGTCTTCGAGCGCCTGGACGGTGCGGATCACATCGAAGCCTTGCCGCGCGCAGCTTGGGCAAGAAACCACCCGCACGCCGCGGGTCCGCAGGCCGAGCGATTTGAGGATTTCATAGCCGACCCGCACCTCTTCCTCGGGCTCGGCCGAGAGCGAGACGCGGATCGTGTCGCCGATCCCGGCCCACAGCAGATTGCCCATGCCGATGCTCGACTTGACCGTGCCGCCGATCAGCCCGCCGGCCTCGGTGATCCCAAGGTGCAGCGGGCAGTCAACCGTTTCGGCAAGCTGCATGTATGCCGCCACCGCGAGGAAAACGTCGCTGGCCTTCACCGCAACCTTGTATTCGTGGAAATCGTGGTCCTGCAGCAGCTTGATGTGATCAAGCGCAGATTCGACCAGCGCTTCAGGGCAAGGCTCGCCGTATTTTTCCAGCAGGTCCTTCTCGAGGCTCCCGGCGTTGACCCCGATCCGGATCGCGCAGCCGTTGGCCTTGGCGGCGCGGACCACTTCGGCGACGCGCTCGCTGCTGCCGATGTTGCCGGGGTTGATCCGCAGGCATGCCGCGCCTGCGTCGGCGGCCTCAAGCGCGCGTTTGTAGTGGAAATGGATGTCGGCGATCAACGGTACGTGGGCGGCGCGAACGATCTGGCGCAAGGCCGCCGTGCTCGCTTCATCGGGACACGAGACGCGGATCAGGTCCGCCCCGGCTTCTTCGCAGCGCCTGATCTGGTCGATCGTCGCCACCGCGTCGCTGGTCAGCGTGTTGGTCATGGTCTGCACGGTGATCGGCGCGTCGCCGCCTACGGGCACCGAGCCGACCATGATCTGGCGCGAGGAACGGCGCGCAATATCGCGCCAAGGACGGATCGA
>JARXKR010000051.1 GCA_030271565.1 Pseudomonadota bacterium | reverse complement strand
AAAAAATCCTCATCGCCAACCGTGGCGAGATCGCTTGCCGGATCATCAAGACCGCCCGCCGCATGGGTATCGCGACCGTCGCGGTCTATTCGGACGCCGATGCCCGCGCGCCGTTTGTGGCGATGGCGGATGAGGCGGTGCATATCGGCCCGTCGCCCGCTGCGCAAAGCTACCTGATCGCCGAGAAGATCATCGCAGCGGCCAAGCAGACCGGGGCCGAGGCGGTGCATCCAGGCTACGGCTTCCTCTCGGAACGCACGAGTTTTGCCGAGGCGCTCGCCGCCGCGGGCATCGCCTTTATCGGGCCGCCGGTGGGCGCAATCGCCGCGATGGGCGACAAGATCGAGAGCAAGAAGCTGGCCAAGGCCGCAGGGGTTAATGTCGTGCCCGGATCGCCCGAAGCGATTGCCGATACTGCCGAGGCGCTGATGGTCAGCCGCGAGATCGGCTATCCGGTGATGATGAAGGCCAGCGCCGGCGGCGGCGGCAAGGGGATGCGGCTCGCCTATAACGACAAGGACGTCGAGGAAGGCTTCGAGGCGACCCAGCGCGAAGGGCTCAATTCGTTCGGCGACGAGCGCGTGTTCATCGAGAAATTCATCCTGGGTCCGCGCCACATCGAAATCCAGATCCTCGGCGATCAGCACGGCAACATCCTTTACCTCAACGAGCGCGAATGCTCGATCCAGCGCCGCCACCAGAAGGTGGTCGAGGAAGCCCCCTCGCCATTCGTCACGCCCAAGATGCGTAAAGCGATGGGCGAGCAGTGCGTCGCATTGGCGCGCGCGGTGGGCTATTATTCTGCGGGCACGGTCGAACTGATTGTCAGCGGCGCAGACCCTACGGGCGAGAGCTTCTATTTCCTCGAAATGAACACCCGGCTGCAGGTTGAACACCCGGTGACCGAGGCGATTACGGGCATCGATCTGGTCGAGCAGATGATCCGCGTCGCGTACGGTGAGAAGCTCAGCATGACGCAGGCCGACATCGGGATCGATGGCTGGGCGATCGAGAACCGGGTCTATGCCGAAGACCCGTATCGCGGGTTTCTGCCCTCGACTGGCAGACTCACCCGCTACCGTCCCCCAGTTCCTTCTAACTCTTCTCGTCAGCCCGTGCTTGACACGGGCCTTGGCTCTTCTTCCGCCGACGGTGCAGAAGGAAGCCAAGCCCCGCATCAAGTGCGGGGTGACGATGCGTTTTTAAGGGAACTCAGGGGCTCGGAGGGCGTCCGCGTCGATGACGGGGTGATGGAAGGCGGCGAAGTCTCGATGTTCTACGATCCGATGATCGCCAAGCTGGTGACCTGGGGCGAAACCCGCGATGAGGCGGCGGACAAGCAAATCGCCGCGCTCGACGCGTTCGAGATCGAAGGAGTGGCCCACAACATCGATTTTGTCAGCGCGATCATGCAGCACCCGCGCTTCCGCTCGGGCGAGCTTACCACCGGGTTCATCGCCGAGGAATATCCCGACGGCTTCCACGGTGCGGCGACTTCGGACGAGGTTCTGGGGCATCTCGCGGCAGTCGCCGGGTTTGTCGCCACCGCGCGCGCCGACCGCGCACGGCAGGTCGATGGGCAACTGGCGGACGAACTAGACCCGCCGTACGACTGGTCGGTGACGATCGGCGGCAAGACCTTTGCGGTGTCGCTCGATGAGGAGATCACTGTCGATGGTGAACCGGTTGATCTCGCGCTCGAATACACTCCCGGCGACCGGCTGATCGAGGCCGAGGTGGCCCATTCGACAGGCTCAGGGTCGTCGGTTTATGGAATCAAACTCGCCCCCACCCGCACCGGGTTCAAGATGACCACACGCGGCGCGATCCATCAGGTCCAGGTGCTGCCCGCCCCGGTCGCGCCGCTGACCCGGCACATGATCGAAAAGGTCCCGCCCGACCTGTCGCGCTTCTTGATCTGCCCGATGCCCGGGTTGCTGGTCTCGCTCAATGTCGCGGTGGGGGACAAGGTCGAGGCCGGGCAGCCGCTCGCGGTGATCGAGGCGATGAAGATGGAAAACATCCTGCGCGCCGAAAAGAGCGCGACGGTCAAGGTGATCAACGCGGCGCAGGGCGAAAGCCTGGCGGTCGATGCTGTGATCCTCGAGCTCGAATGATGCCGACGATCTGGACCATCGGTTACGAGCAGACAACGGTCGACGCGTTCCTCGCCGCATTGACCGCAGCTGGGGTTGAGATCGTGGCCGATGTTCGCGCCGTTGCGGCGTCGCGCCGACCGGGTTTCTCCAAAACTGCGCTGGCGGCAAACCTCGCGAGTGCCGGGATCGAGTACCGCCACTTCCGCGCGCTCGGCACACCGGCCGATGGCCGAGCCGCAGCGCGCGCGGGCAATCAAGCGGCGCTGGAACGGATCTATGCCGGGCAGCTCGAACTGCCCGAGGCGATCGTCGCGGGCGCGCAATTGGCTGAACTTGCGCACGAACGCCGCACTGCCTTGCTGTGCTATGAGCGTGACCCGGCGGGTTGCCACCGCACCCTGCTGCGCAAAACGGTACTCGATGACTTTGATGCAAATGAGCTCTGGCCGTGAAGCCGAAGCGATGAATCCGGAGCCGGACTGACATGCACCTAGCCCATTCGCCCGACGCTGCTGCCGCCGACCCGATCTCGTTTGACCAATTCCTCGCCGTCGACATCCGCATCGGCACGGTGCTCAGCGCCGAGCCGTTCCCCGAAGCGCGCAAGCCTGCGTACAGGCTGACGATCGATTTTGGCCCGGCCGTCGGGGTCAAGAAATCGAGCGCACAGATCACCGAGCGCTATACCCTGGACGAACTGCCCGGGCGGCAAGTCGCCGCAGTGGTCAACTTCCCGCCGCGCCAGATCGGCAAATTCATGTCCGAGGTGCTGACGTTGGGCTTCGCCGACGAGAGCGGCGCGGTAATCCTGTTTGCGCCGGATTTCGCGGTACCCAACGGCTCGCGGCTTTTCTGATAACCTTTGACCTGCCCCCGAAAGCGTGAGAGCAAACGCGCACGGGGTCGCAGACAAATAAGCTGCGGAAGGCGGAAACTATGGGCAAAATCTATGCGCTGCTGATCGGGATAGACAGCTATCCGGAAGGCACGGACTCGCTTGAAGGCTGCGTCGCGGACACCGCCAACGTCGAAGATTACCTGACCACCCATTTTACCGATCCCGCGATCATCAAGTTGACCGATGGCGATGCGACTTACGCCAATGTCATTGCGCAGGTGCGAAAGCATCTGGGGCAGGCAGGCAAGGACGATGTCGCCTATCTCCACTACAGCGGCCACGGCGCGCGGTCGGCTGCCGCGCCGGAATTTGCCCAATACGATCTCGACAAGCGCGATCAGGGGCTGGTTTGCCATGACAGCCGGCTGGGCGACAATTTCGACCTCGCCGACAAGGAGCTGGCGCTGCTGCTGGCGGAACTGGCGAAGAACGAGCCGCACATCGCCTGGGTGCTCGATTGTTGCCATTCGGGCAGCGGCACCCGCGATATCGACGGCGCAAGCCGGGCCGGGGTGCGCGGCACCACCGATGGCAACTTTCCTCGCGCGCTCGAAGCCTATCTCGAAGGCCAGTATGCCGCGATGCTCAAGGCAGACAATCTGATTATCCCGCAATCGCGCCACATGCTGCTCGCCGCCAGCGACCGCGACGAGACCGCCAAGGAAGACCTCGACAACCGCTGCGGGATCTTCACCGAATCGCTCTATCAGGTGCTGCGCGAGACATCGGGCGACTTGTCCTATGCCGAGCTGTTCCCGCGCGCCCGGGCCCGGGTCAGCCAATATATCCGCAAGGTCGATCAGACCCCGCAGCGCCCCCAGTTCGAAGCAGTCGGCGGGTTCGATGGCTGGCAGGGCTTCTTGGGCCGCGCGCGCAAGATCGGGCGCAAGACCTTTGTGGTGAGCAACACGGGGACAAAGTGGAGTGCGGACGGAGGGGCGATTGCCGGCCTGCCGGCGAGCCCGGACACCAAGGTCTCGTTTTCGCTGGCGCTCGAGGCCAGCCCCGACGTTCCGGTCGGCACGGCGCAGGTCATCAACGTAGGCGGGACCAGCAGTGAGGTCGTGCCCGATTTCGCAGCCGACCCGGCGGCGCGCTATCTCGCGACGCTGACCTCGCTTCCCGAACCCCCGCTGCGGCTGCGCTTTGTTGGCGATGCGGGCAGCAAGGCCGCGGTGCAGAAGGCGCTCGACGACGATGGCGGAATGATCGCCGCGCTGGTCGGCGCGGAGGATGAAGACGACGGCTTTGCGCTTACTGCCGGCGGCGGCGTGCTGACCTTGTCGCGGCGCGATGACGGGGTGACCGCCAGCACGATCCGGATGGACGATCCCGCGCTGTGGCAGCCCAAGCTGATCGCGGTTCTGGCGCATGTCGCCGGGTGGCGGCGGCTGCTCGCGCTGAGCAACCCGCAGCCGCAGCTCGATCCCGGCAAGGTCGATCTGGTCTACGCGGTGCCGGGTCCGGACGGCAGCGAACGCCTGCTCCCCGCGCCGACGCTGACCTTCGATGTCGGGCAAAACGCCGACGGCAGCTGGGACAGCATCAAAGGTCAGCTGCGGCTGCGCAACCGTACCGCTGCGATGCTTGAGTTCGCGGTGCTGCACTTCGGGAGCGACTATTCGGTCGGTCTGCTCGCCTTCGGCAAGATTCCGCCGTCCGACGAATACATGACCCTGTCGTTGGTCTGGGACGGCGCGCCGCCCGATCCCAGTTTGAATCTTTTTCTCGATGATGGCGGTGTCGCGGCGGTCGAACAGTTCAAGCTGGTCTTGACGACCGAACCGATCGACAGTTTCAAACTGACCATGCCGAAGCTGACTTCGGACCGCGGTGCAGGCGGAGACCGGCAGGCGGCAGCCGCAGCAGCCAAGGTGGTCAAGGATGACTGGTTCACGATCGACCTGACCGCGCGGATCACCCCGCGGCTTGCGGTGGTCGGGACTGCGCCGACGCAGCTTGCCGGCGGGCAGGTAGCAATTGAAGGGCATCCCACGGTCACCGCAAACCTGGCGCTGGTGTCCTCGCTCGGGGCATCGCGCGCAGCTGGATCAGACGAACATTTTGCCGGGGCGCTGGCGGCGGCGGGAATTGTCCCGGCGGGCGTGGCGGGGCTGCGCGGTGAAAACACGGTGGCGCTCGACATCACCGACATCTCCGATCCGGCCAAGCTCGCCGAGAACCCGCTCAAGCTGCGCCTCGACCTCAAGCTCGCGGCGGGCGAGGTGCTGATGCCGCTGGTCCGAGATGGACCGCACCTGATGCCCGCGGGGAATTTCTGGCAAGACGTGGATGGCTCGACCCACGTTGAAGTCAGCCACGTCCCCGCGCCCTTGGCCGACCAGCGCAGTTTGGGCGGGGCGCTGCGGATGTATTTCTTCAAGACGATCGGGCTCGGTCGCGGCCATCCGCTACGATTGGCGCGTTTCGACGGGTTCGGGCAGGTCAGCTATTCCAGCGACGGGATGATCGATGCGGTCAAAGCCGCCAGCCGCGTGCTGGTGGTCATCCACGGCATCATCGGCGACACAAAGGGCATGCTCGAAGGACTGCGCGCCTGCGGGATCGACGGCCAGTTCGATTGCGTGCTGGCCTACGATTATGAGAACCTCTCGACCCCGATCGACCAGACCGCACGGGCCTTGAAGGCCGATCTTGCCGCTGTCGGGATCGGGCCGGACGACGGCAAGGACGTGACCGTGCTGGCGCATTCGATGGGCGGGCTGGTGTCGCGCTGGCTGACCGAAAAGGAAGGGGGCGCGGCGTTCATCGACCATCTGGTGATGTGCGGCACGCCCAATGCGGGATCGCCGTTCGGCGACATTGGCAAGGCGCGCAAGGTGCTGCTCGCGTTGATGGCGTTGGGAGCCAGTAGCGGGCTTTTGCCGGTCTGCGCCAGTGCGGCAGGAGTGCTGAGTGCCTCGGCCTCGTTGACCCCTACCCTCGAGCAGATGGCACCGGGCAGCGAATTCATCATTGCGCTCAATGGCGGAACGCCGCCGACCACGCGGTACTCGATTCTCGCCGGCAACATCGCGGACTATCAGGCGCCCGACAAGGCGTTTTTCGACGCACTGATGGTCAAGATCACCCGCTCGGCCCCGCTCGATCTGCTGTTCGATTCGGCGGCCAACGATATTGCGGTCAAGATGCATTCGATCCTGCTCGACGATGTGCTGGGCGATCATCCGGCGACGCGCAGCAATGTGGCGTGCCACCACCTCAATTACTTCTCCAGTCCGGCGGGCCAAGCGGCGCTGCTCGCGGTGGTCTGGCAGTAATGGCGGGCGCGCCGGTCATACTTGCGGCGTTTGCCAACGATTCCGGCCGGTTTCTCGACAGCTTACAACAGGAAAGCGACGCGATCAGCGATGCGCTGCGCGGCAAGAAGGACGGCGGGGTGATTGACCTCGAAGTGCAGCAGGGCGCCACCATCGCACGGCTGTTCGATCTGATCGGGCGCTATGGCAACGACCTCGCGGTGCTGCACTATGGCGGCCATGCCAACGGTTCGGTGCTCGATCTCCAGGCGCCGGGCGGCAATACCGAGGCGCACGGGGCAGGGCTGGCGCAGCTGCTCGGTTCGCTACCCGGCCTCAAGCTGGTGTTCCTCAACGGCTGCGCGACACAGGGCCATGTCGAGCAATTGCTTGCTGCGGGGGCACCAGCGGTGATCGCCACTTCGGCCCCGGTCGAGGACGACATCGCGCTGCAGTTCGCGCGCGAATTCTACACCGCGCTGGCCGATCCGAATGCCAGCCGGACGATCGACTTCGCTTTTGCCCGCGCCAAGGCGCTGGTCGCCACCGCCAAGGGCAGCGCGATCGAGGTCGAGAGCCGGGGGATGAGCGTGGGAGACGGTGCTCCGCCGCAGGTCGGCGCGGCCAAGTGGGGGCTTTACGCGACCAAGGGTAAAGAGGCGGCGCTGGCCTGGACCCTGCCCGATCACCGCGCCTCGAACTTCGTGATCGAGGCCAGCGCGCCCGCCACCGCAACCCAGATTGCCACCCCGAGCGGCGGGTTGATTGCGCGCCAGGCGGCGGCGGTGGGCGAACTCGACGCCGGTTTCCGCGAGCGGATGGAGCTTGAACGCAAATTGAGCGGCGACGGCACGGTTGACGAACGGCTGGTGCGCGAAGGGATCATCAATGCCTTCCCCTCGCCGATCGGTGAGAAGCTGCGGATACTGTTCGCGGGCGGACAGATGGGCGATCTGCGGCTGCGGCTGGCGGTCGCAACCTACGACATCACCGCGCGGTTCCTCGCGTTCGCCTTGCTCGCGCAGCTGTGGGACCTGTTCGAGGACAAGCCCGGCGCGGTCACCCTGAGCGGTCCGCAGTGGCAGACGATCGAGGCGTTCAACGCGCTCGACGAAGCAGGTTCGGCGCGGTTCGACTTCCTCGATTTCGCGATTCAGCTCACCGCCGCCCTGACCGCCAACGGGGCGCCGCCCTATATGAGCCAGTGCGGCGGTCTCGCCGCGGCCATCGCCCAGCCCGATCTTGCCGCCGCGCAAAGTTTCATGAACACGATGCGCGCGGCGATCTTCGACCAGACGGTCGATCCGGCCAAGGCGGCCGATCTCGCCCAGCAGGCCGACACCCACCTCGACAATGCGCTTTACGTGATGACCTTCGTCGCGGGGTACAAACTCGCGACGATCAAGGAGATCACGATCAACCGCTCGCGCCGCAAGGAGCCCTCTTTCCTCCACCGTCGCGTGGTGCTCGATCGCGCCGCCGCCGCGCTTTACAAGGACAACACCCAGCCGCTGCTGCATTTCGCCGATAATGAATCGGTGATCCTGCTCAAGGACCTCGACGACGTCACCAGCTACATCAACCTGTCTCCGTTCGTGATCGATCGCAACGCGCTGTCACACGATGCCGGGACCAACCTTTACTTCTTCGGCTGGTACGAAGGCGCTAGCGATGTTCTGGACTACACCCAGATCAGCGAAAGCACCGACCGGCTCCAGCTCCGTTCACCGATGCCCAACATTATCAAGAACGGCGAAGAGATCGCCAATCCGCTTGAGAAATCGGGCCCGGCCATGCTCAAGCTCTATCAGGAATTTCGCTCGACGGTGGCACGGCGATGACAGCGGCGCCCCCCCCGACCGGCCCGACCTCGCCGTTCAAATTTCTCGACGCATATGGGGCGCAGGATGCCTCGGTGTTCTTCGGCCGCGATGAGGAAATCGAGTCGCTTTACCGGCTGCTCGGCGAAACCAGGCTGGTGCTGGTTTACGGCCAGTCGGGTACCGGCAAGACCAGCCTGGTGCAAAGCGGACTGACCAAGAAGTTCAGTCCGACCAACTGGCTCCCGCTGACCGTGCGGCGCGGCGACGATATCGGTGCCGCGCTCGGCCAGACGCTCAGCGCGGCGGCGATCACCCCGATACCGCCCGGCACCGGCACGGTCGAGGCGATCCGTTCGGTCTTCCTCGATCACCTGCGCCCGGTTTTCCTGATCTTCGATCAGTTCGAAGAACTCTATGTGCTTGGCAGCAAGGCCGAGCAAGCGACCTTCTACGCCACCATCAAGGCGGTGCTCGACGCCGATGTGTCGTGCCGGATCATCGTCCTGTTGCGCGAGGAATACCTCGCCGCGCTCGATCCGTTCGAGCGCACGGTCCCGGCGCTGTTCGACAAGCGGCTGCGGGTTGAGGTGATGACCAATTCGAACGTCGAGAGGGTCATCCTCGGCACCACAGCGGCGCACGGCATCGTGCTCGAACACGGGGCCGATACCGCACGGCTGATCATCGACCAGCTCGACGACAAGCGGATCGGGGTGCAGCTCGCTTACCTGCAGGTCTATCTCGATCACCTCTACCGGGTTGCTAAAAAAGGGACGGGTCCGGTCACCTTCACCGACGCTGCGATCACCGAAGCAGGCAAACTCGGTGACGTGATGGCCGGGTTCCTCGACGAGCAGGAAAAGGCCATCGAGACCACGCTGGCGGCGCAGGGGGCCAAGGTTCCTCCGGGCGGGATTGCGCGCTTGCTCGAGGAATTCGTCTCGGCCGACGGGACCAAGCAGCCGAGCACTTACGAACAGGTGTTGGCGCGTATCCCGAGCGCGCGACCGTGGCTGCAAAGTGCGATTGACCTGTTGCAATCGAGCCGTCTGCTGCGCTCGGTCGACGGACATTACGAACTGGCGCACGATGCGCTTGCCGGGCGTATCGCCGAACGGCGTAGCGGCGAGCGCAAGCAGCTGCTGATGGTCGAGAAGCTGGTGCAGAACCGAGTCACCGAATTCGGCCAGACCAAGACATTGCTCAACGCGGAGGAACTGGCGCTGGTCGGGCAGACGAGCAAGCTGGTCGATCCACTCGACGGTTCGGCGCTGCTCAAGCTCGATCCGGAGGCGAGCGATTTCGTCGTCCGCAGCCGCACCACCAACCGGCGGCGACGGGACCTGCGGATCGGACTTCTGCTCACCGCAATCATGGTTCCGGCGCTGCTGCTGTTCTATAATCTGGCGCAATCGCAAGAAAACGAAGACGCCAGAGCCAATGCCAGCAATGTTGCCGACGTGATCGGCTTCGGCACCTATCTCAGAATGAATCCGATCGAAGACCAGAATGCGAGAGGGGTCGCCAAGTGGGCGCATGATACCGTGCAAACCGCCAACACCAACCGCGATTTCCAAGGCGCCGATTTCACCGACGAGGAGGGTCAGAAGAGCTTCTGGTGGCGGCTATATGAAGCCGACACGAAATTCGGCAGCACCAATGATACCGCCGGGTTCGACGAGTTTCGCAATCTCGAGCGGGAACAACGCGGGGCGCACGCTGACAATCCTTACGACGTCTTGACGCTGGGCAAGTTCAAAGCTGTGCTTTGGCACCATTACTTTTGGAAAAGTTGGCCCGATCCTGTGATTGGCAACGAGCTGTTCGATCTGCTCGACACTGAAATCAAAGCCAACGACACCGACCCGCTGGGCTTCAAGGACGATCGGATCGATGTCTGCTCGCAGCCCACCACACCCAAGGCGCTGATGGACAAATGCAAGCCATACCGCGCCAAGGATCTCGGCGCGGCGGTGGAGGCACCGGCGACCGAACCCCCCGCAGCTGCGCTTGCGCCGCCGCGGATCGAATACGGGTCGGGTCGCCCGCCAGGAAACTGAACGCGGGCTGCGGTTAGCCGCGATCAGGGGTACCGCGATCGCCGCGATCGGGGGTGCCGCGGGCTCCGCGATCGGGAGTTCCACGGGCACCGCGATCAGGCGTTCCGCGTGCTCCGCGATCGGGCGTACCGCGAGCGCCTTTATCATCGGCGGGCTTTTTGGGATCAACCATAGTCAGTCTCCTTCAGCAGCATGCGACCCGGTGCAAGGCTAGTCGAAGCCGATCGCTTTGACCAAACGAATAAAACGCGGCTCCTGCCGCAGCGGATCGAGCAGCGGATCGGTCCGGATCTGGATCAATCCGGAATCGAGCGCCTCGTACCCGGTTTCGAGTAGGGCCAGCGCCTCGTCCTTGCGGCCCCACTGGGTCATGATCTGTGCGCGTTGGTACAGGCTGTTATCGCCGTCACTGGCGGTCAGCTCGGCGAGCAGGCGCTCGGCCTCCGCGTTCTTGCCCTGCTTGATCGCCACCACGGTAAGCCCGGGCAAGCGGAACAGGCTGCTCTTTTCCTTGGCAAATCCAATAGCGGCGAGGGCCAGGTTGCCCTTCATCAGCTGTGCCATCGCCAGGGTCGCCCAGGCATTCGACATCTCGGGATTTAGCTTTAGCGCCTGTTCAATTGGTGCAGTGACTGCGGTGTAATTGCGCGCGCTAAATTCGACCTGGCCGATCTGGCGGAAGGCGCGGGCATTGAGCGGATCGAGCTCGGCGGCGCGCTTCACTGCCGGGCGGGCGGTGTCGAACCGGCCGCAGCGCGCTTCGAAATTGCCGAACCGGCTGAGGATATCGGCATCGCCGCGCGCCAATTCGTAAGACAGGCGGTAGGGCTGCCGCGCGCCCTTCGCATCGAGTCGGCCGTCGATCAGGGCAAAGCCCAACGTCGCCTGCGCCGCGGCGAGGTTTGGCGTGAGCTGCACTGCGCGGCGCGCGGTTGTGATCGCTTCGTCATATCGCGCCTTCCGCGCGGCCCCTTGATCATACTGGTTGCCGAACACCACCAGCGTGCGGGCCAAAGCTGCTTGCGCCAGCGTGAAATTGCCATCCTCCGCCACCGCCGCGCGGAAGCTCTTGAGCGCGAGATCGTCACTGTCGCGCCCGCTCTCGATTGCGAACTGGTCGAGCCCGCGCAAGTAAGCGTCATAAGCGGCGAAGCTGTTGGTCCCGCCCAGTTCCTTGTTGGTGCCCTTGGCCCCGCGTGCAGCCATCTGCCGGGTGAGTTCGGTGACAACTGCCGAGGCGATCTGCTCCTGCACGGCAAATGCGCTGCTGAGCTCGCTGTTGAAGCTCTGCGCCCAGCGGCTGAACCCGCTGCTGCCCTCGATCAGCTCGACCGAGACGCGGACCTGCGCCGCATCGCGCCGTACTGTTCCCTCGAGCAGGTAGGCGACATTGAGCGCGCGCGAGATTGCGCCCGCGTCCTGCTTTTCCTTGGCGACCTTGGCCGACGAGGTCTGTGCCGCCACCGCCAGCAGGCTTTCGGCGGCGAGTTGCGAGCGCACCTCGGCGGACAGGCCGTCGGAGAAGTAGTTGCCCTCGCTATCCCCGCTGAGGTTGGTGAAGGGCAGCACCGCAACGCTGTTGGCGCGCGCGGCGGAGGACAGGATCCCGCTCCACCACAGCCCGCCGCCTAACGCACCTGCGGCGACAATTCCGCCGCCGATCAGCGCATTGCGGCGGCTCGCCTTGGGCGAGCGTAATACGGTAACCGGGCGCTGGGCGGGCCCATCGTGCAGCGCCGCAATCGCCTGCAGCATCGCCGCCACGCCGGGATCGTGCGCAGCGCGGCGCGGGTTGACCTTGTAGGTCTGGAACTGGCGGAACCCCAAGGGCGGCTTGCTGCCATCGACGCTCAATGGGACCAGGCAGCCGCGGTCGCGGCCGCGGGTAGCCTCGTCATGGACCCAGTGCGAAGCGGTCGATTTGGCCGACCACAGCACCACCACCGCGCGCGCGCTTTCGAGAGCGGCTTCGGTCGAAGTGGCGAAGCGCTCGCCCGGGCTGAGCATGCCGTCCCACCACACCGGATAGCCTGCCGCCTCGATCGCGGCGATGATCGGGTGGACCAGTTTGAGGTCCTCGCGCGAATAGCTGACGAACACCGACGGCGCGGACGGCGCAGTTGCCGCGCTTTCAGCAACCATTGTTAGGTCCCACCGTCTGGCGCATGCTGTCCCCGTTGGCGGCCGCGTTGCACGGCGGGCGCCCGGCAGGATGCTATGCGTTTGCCCGGATTAGGGCAAGCGATTGCCCGCCTTGCGCATTGTCGCCACTCTTCCCATTTTGGGCATCGCGGCGCAGATTGCGATATCGCCGTGCACCACAGGAGAATTGCGATGAATTTGGCCATAAGCTGGGACACCGCCATTGCCTTGGCCAAAGGCGCCGAAAACGAACCGCCCCGGCGCGATCTGCGCAGCGAGGACGAGTGGCGCGCGGTGCTCTCGCCCGAACAATTCGAGGTGATGCGACTCAAGGGCACCGAGCGGCCGTTTTCGGACGAGATGTGCAGCCTGTTCAAGCCCGGACGCTATGCTTGCGCCGGTTGCGGCACCGAGCTGTTCGACAGCGCGAGCAAATTCGAAAGCGGCACCGGCTGGCCCAGTTTCGGTGAGCCGGTTGCGGACGGCGTGGTCGGCTACCATCTCGATATAAGCCACGGGATGGAGCGGGTCGAAGCGACCTGCAATGTCTGCGACGCGCACCTCGGCCATGTCTTTCCGGATGGCCCACCCCCCAGCGGACTGCGTTATTGCATGAACGCTGTATCGCTGGAGAAGCTGGCTGACTGACCCGCCAGCCTGGTCGTTCGACAACAGCTTCCTGCGCGAGCTGCCCGGGCTGTTCACGCCGTGGCAGGCCGAGGCGCCCGAGGCACCAAAGCTGGTGCTGTTCAACGATATTTTGGCTGCACGGTTGGGTTTGCCCGGCCGCGAGGCTGGCGAGGCGCAGCTGGCTGACTGGTATTCGGGCGCGGTGCCAGTGCCAGGCAGCGAGCCCGCCGCGCTGGCTTATGCCGGGCACCAGTTCGGCCAGTTCAACCCCGCGATGGGCGATGGCCGCGC
>JARXKR010000050.1 GCA_030271565.1 Pseudomonadota bacterium | reverse complement strand
CTCGCCCGTATCCGCTTGATCGAAATCAACTTTCCCACTTACGGCGACGGCCGCGGCTATACTGCCGCGCGGGTGCTGCGTGAGGCCGGCTACACCGGCGAACTGCGCGCGGTGGGCGATGTGCTGGTCGATCAGATCGCCTTCATGCGCCGCTGCGGGTTCGATGCCTTCGCCCCCGACGTGCCGCTCGATCCGGCCGATGCGCAGGCGGCGCTGGAGCGCTATGCCGAGGTTTACCAGCCCGCCGCAGATGGGCGCAGCCCGATCTGGGCCAAGCGGCATGGCTGAGGCCGCGCGCCGCATTGACCTGATCGACACCGCGCCGCGCTTCAGTGCGGCCGATGCGGCCATGCTCAACGCGCGCTTTGCCGGACAATCGACCCGGGCGATGTTGACGCAGGTGCTGCACGAAGGGCTCGCCGGACGGATCGCAGCAGTTTCGAGCTTTGGTGCGGAGAGCGCAGTTCTGCTCCACCTGATCGCCGCCGTGGACCCCAGCGTCCCGGTGCTGTTCCTCGAAACCGGCAAGCATTTCCCCGAAACGTTCGCTTACCGCGACGAGCTGGCCGCGCGGCTGGGGCTCACCAGCCTGATCAACCTGACGCCCGATGCGGCCGAGTTGAAGCAGCGTGACGAAAGCGGCCTGCGCTGGTCCTACGATCCCGACGGCTGCTGCGAACTGCGCAAGGTCCGTCCTATGGCGCGTGCGCTGAGCGGTTTCGATGCCAGCTTCACCGGCCGCAAGGGATTCCAGAGCAAGACCCGCGCCGGGCTGCCGCGCTTCGAGATGGATCACACCGATGCTGCCGGTCGGCTCAAGGTCAACCCGCTGGCCGACTGGTCAGCTGCGCAGATTGCCGACTACTTCGCGGCGACTGGCCTGCCCGCACATCCGCTGGTGGCGCAAGGCTACCCCTCCATCGGCTGCTCGCCCTGCACCACCAAGGTCTTCCCCGGCGAAGATTCGCGTGCCGGGCGCTGGGCCGGCTGGGACAAGACCGAATGCGGCATCCACTCGCCGGTTCAGCTCGGCCCCGATGGCGAGCTGCCGCCCGGCTACGAGCCGTTCCTGTAAGCCAGCTCTGAAACAGCACCGACGCGATTGAAGCGCCGGTGCCACGTTTCAAACCGGCCTAATCAGCCCCCGATGCGGACTATGGTTGCGGTTTTGCCATCAGGATTGACCGAAGTCCAAACCCCTTTTTCGTCTATTTTTTCGGTGCCGCAACGTTGCTTGGCACCGGCTTCATCCTTGGTGCTGCAGAAAGTTCCGGGCGCCTTCTGCTCCCACTTGCCGGTTTCGGTGACTTTTCCGTCCTGCATTTCCACATAGGTCCCGTCGGCCTTGTCTTCCTCGGTGAAAACCTTGCCGTCGGCGGTGGTGACCTTGTAGGTTCCAACTGATGGCTTGCCATCGGCGGCAACCGTTTGCACGGTCGCTGCGGCAGGCGTAGCTGCGGCGGCTTCGGTAACGTCAGCAACCGGCGCAGCATCCTGTTTCGAACAGGCAGCCAGTGTCGCCAATGCAGCGACAAGCACAAGTTTTTTCATTGCGGATTTCCCCTCTAGCGTTCGAACGGCGGAAATTCCCGCCAACACGACTCGCGACCCCGAGGGTGAGACTATGCGCCCGCGAAGGGGCTGTCGAATCGTTGGCTCAAAGCCACTTGTTGTCCCGGTACCATTGTGCGGTGGCCTTGAGCCCCTCACGCGTGGCAATCTGCGGCTGCCACAGTCCGGCGGGCAGGCGGGCGAACGGGCTGACCACCCAGTCGGGGTGGCTCATGTAGCCAACCCGATCCGGCGTGAGCCGGGCCTTGCGACCGCGCACGAAGCGGTCGGCGCGGGCCGCGCGTTCAAGCGATTTGCGCCCCAGGTGCACCACCCACGGACGCCGCCCCATCGCCCAGCCGACCGCGCGGGCCAGTTCGTAATGGCTCCAGCCATGCTTGTGCCCGTCATCGGGTTCGAACA
Source organism: Pseudomonadota bacterium (assembly GCA_030271565.1). Classification (GTDB taxonomy): domain Bacteria; phylum Pseudomonadota; class Alphaproteobacteria; order Sphingomonadales; family Sphingomonadaceae; genus Novosphingobium. Next base: position 11,479 of record JARXKR010000050.1, on the reverse strand, counting down.
CCTGGTGCGACACTTCCTCACCGCCCGGCACCAGCGCCAAGAGCAGCCGCGCGAGATCGTCGACGTGGATGATCGACGCGCGGCCATCGCGCGGCGGGACCGGCATGATCCCCCATTTGGCGAGCCGGAACATCTCAAAATAGTCGACATCGCGCGGGCCGTAGATCCCCGGCGGGCGTACGATCGTCCAGTCGAGCCCGCTGGCGCGCACCAGCTTTTCGGCACGGGCCTTGCTCGCCCCGTAAGCCGACAGCTCGGGCTCGCGCGCCGAGAGCGAGGAGACATGAACCAAGCGCTGCACCCCGCAGGCAAGGCAGGCCTCGATCACGTTCAGCGTGCCGTTGACGTTGGCGGCCTCGAAATGAGCAGAGTCGGGTGCATTGACCACTCCGGCGATGTGAATCACCGCCTCTGCCCCGTCCAGCAAAGCGGCCAGCGCGGCGCGGTCATCGAGATCGCCAGCGATCCATTCTATTCCGGCGCGCGGAGATTGCGGCTTGCGCGCCAAAGCCCGCACGTAAACTCCTGCGGCAACTGCCCGATCGAGCAGCGCCTGCCCGACAAACCCGGTCGCGCCGGTTACCGCCAGCACTACAGCAAGACCATTTGGTCACGGTGCACAACCGCGGAGCGCGGAGCATAGCCGAGCAGTGCGGTCTGCTCGCTGTTCTTGCGGCCGAGCAGCTTCGCGCAATCGATCGCATCGTATTCGGCGAGGCCATGCGCGACCACGCCGCCATCGGGCCCACGTACCGCCACGGCATCGCCGCGTTTGAATTCGCCTTCAATGGCGGTGATCCCGGCGGCGAGCAGGCTGCCGCCCTTGCCCAGCGCGGTCACCGCCCCGGCATCGACCAGCAGCGCGCCTTTCAATTTGAGCCGTCCGCCGAGCCACGCCTTGCGCGCGCGCGCCTTACGCAGCGGCAGGAACAAGGTGCCAACCTCATCGGTGCACATGCGCGCCAGTGGCGCATCGACCAATCCCGAGCCAATCGCCAGCGCGATTCCCGCGCGCTCGGCAATTTCGGCGGCCTGGAGTTTGCTGGTCATCCCGCCTGAGCCCATCACCGAGGCACTGCCACCGCTCGCCATGGCGTGGATCGCAGGCGTAACACCGCGCACTTCGCGCAGCAGTTCCGCACCGGGTAAAGCCGGGTTGCGATCGAACAGCCCGTCGACATCGGACAGCAGCAGTACCGCGCTCGCTCCGGCCGCTTGCGCCACCCGCGCGGCCAGCCGGTCGTTGTCGCCGAAACGGATTTCCTGCGTGGCGACGCTGTCGTTCTCGTTGATCACCGGCACTGCGCCCATATCGAGCAGCCGGGTCAGGGTGGCGGTAGCGTTGAGGTAGCGGCGGCGATCCTCGAGATCGTCGAGCGTCAGCAGCAATTGCGCCGCGATCAGCCCGTGCGCGGCAAGCAATTCGGCCCACAGCCCAGACAGCGAGATTTGGCCAACCGCAGCCGCCGCTTGCGCATCGGCCAGGCTACCGCGTCCGCCCTTGTCGAGCCCCAGCTTGCTCGCCCCCAGCGCAATCGCGCCCGAACAGACCACGATCAATTCCTGTCCGCGCGCCCGAGCCGCAGCAAGTTCGCGCACCAGCCCTTCGAGCCACACGCGCCGCACACCTTCTGCACCGACCAGTAACGACGAGCCGATCTTGACCACCAACCGGGGGCAAGTCTTGGCTTCGGCCAGGTCGGAAAGGCGCGTGATCAGCATCGCGCCGGGGCTTAGCGTTTTGGCCCGCCGATGCAAACAGCTCGTACCTCTAAATCCGTCTACCCTGAGCTTGTCGACGGGCTGCCTTTGCGTCGTGCCGTTGCGCGCGGTGCACGAAGAAAAGGACAGTGCTTCGACAAGCTCAGCATAAGCGGAGTTGGGGTGGGTCGGTCCGGCTGTGGTAAACCTACAGCGGCGACCATTCGGCCACGCCGGCTTCTTCCTGTTCGCCCATCGGCCGTTCGGTGACCGTGGCGGCGGGCAGGTGTTCGATCACCGCGTCGAGCAGCTTGTCCATCCCCGCGCCGGTCGCGCCCGAGATCGGATAGACCTTGCCAGCGCCCGCCGCCTTCAATTCCTTGCTGAACGCGCGGACCAGTTCGGTATCGACCAGATCGATCTTGTTGAGCGCAATCAGCCGCGGTTTTTCATCGAGTCCATTGCCGTAAACGGCGAGCTCTTCCTCGATCACTTGCAGTGCATCGGCAGGATCGTGTCCGTTGATGTCGATCAGGTGGATCAGCACCCGGCAGCGCTCGATATGCCCCAGGAAGCGGTCACCGATCCCGGCTCCATCGGCGGCGCCTTCGATCAGCCCGGGAATGTCGGCGAGGACGAATTCGCGGTTCTTGTGCCGAACCACGCCGAGCTGCGGGGTGAGCGTGGTGAAGGCGTAGTCGCCGACCTTGGCCTTGGTGTTGGTGATCTGGTTGATGAAGGTCGACTTACCCGAATTTGGCAAGCCGAGCAGCCCTGCATCGGCGAGCAGCTTGAGCCGCAGCCAGACGTACATCTCGCTGCCCAGTTCGCCCGGCTGGTGCTGGCGCGGTGCGCGGTTGGTGCTGGTCTTGTAACTGGCGTTGCCGCGTCCGCCCATCCCGCCCTTGAGCAGAACGACTTTTTGGCCGACCTCGGTCATGTCGAGCAGCACGGTTTCGCGGTCGTCGTCGAGCACCTGCGTGCCCAGCGGCACCTTGACTACCAGATCGCGCCCGGCCGCGCCGGTGCGGTTCTTGCCCATGCCCGGAACGCCGCGCTGGGCTTTGAAATGCTGGGCATAGCGAAAGTCGATCAGGGTGTTGAGCCCGGCGACCGCCTCAAAAATGATATCCCCGCCGCGTCCGCCGTCACCGCCGTCGGGCCCGCCATATTCGACGTACATTTCGCGCCGGAACGACACCTGACCGGGGCCGCCCTGGCCCGAGCGGATGAATACTTTGGCTTGATCGAGAAAATGCATGGTGGGCCCACTAACGGATAACGAAGGAAATGTCGCGCGCGGCCTTCGACAGGCTCAGGCTGAGCGGGATTGGGAGCGAGACAGAGCGCGGCGAGAATGGTTCAGACCGAGTCCAAAACGGTGAATTTCGAGAACCGGAGCGCATCCTTCGACAGGCTCAGGACAATCGGGTCTCAATTGAGTGAGCACCGGAAGCGCAGAAAGTCGTTGTTTGCAGGCCGGTCTGAGTCGATTATCGCTGCGCTCTGCACTGGTGGAGCCGAGGGGGATCGAACCCCTGACCTCGTCATTGCGAACGACGCGCTCTCCCATCTGAGCTACGGCCCCGTTCAGTGCTTGCTCGCGTGGCAACTTGCCTTGCCGCGCGAGCGCTGCCTTAGCGAATGGCCCGCGCGCTTGAAAGGCCAAAACTTGCGCAGCGATCCAGATCAGCGGCCCGGCGCGGCCGCCGTCGCAGCAGGTGCAGGAATGACAACTTTGGGAGCCGGGACGATTACCGGCGCCGCAGCGCCAAGAGCGGGAACTATCAGCGGCTTCACAACCGGGGGAGTCGGGACAAACACCGGCGTCACCGCGCCGGGGGTCGGAACCATCACCGGCGTCACCGCGACCGGCGCATACTTGGCGTCCCACGCTGCTGCATCGGCCCGGTACTGGTCGTACGAGCGGTAGAAATTCTCGAACACACCATCGAACTGCGGGACATAGCGCGCCGCAAAGTCGGTCAATCCGATTGGCTTGAGCGTCATCGATTCGCGCGCCATGATCAGCGACGCGTCGCAGAAATTGCGCAGCGTCGGCGGGAAAGCGTAATAGTTATAGACCTGCGTCATGTAGGCCTCACGCGGGCGGATATAGGCTTTGCCGAAGCGCTTGCGGAAATCGGCATCGACCGCCCGGTTGGCCTTGACCAGACCCACCTTGTAGATCTTGAGGAAACGCTTGTAGCCGATCAGGATGTCAACGTGTTCGGGCCGCAGGCAATTGAGCGCCGCAACATTATAGGCCGACCGCAGGTTCCACACCGTCTGGAAGGGGCCGATCCCGGTGTTGATCGACTGGCGCGCACCGGTGGGCAATAGCAGCGGCACCTTGAACAGCGGCGAGGCTCCCAGCGGCGGGGTCGGGCGCGGAGGAATGTACACAATTACCACCGGAGGAGGCGGCGGCGGCGGTGGAGGCGGGACTTTCTTGGGCTTGGCCGACAACTCCCCGGCCACCAGCAGCAACGCCGCCGCGACTACGATCTTGCGATAATGCGAACCCATGATTTCTGTCCCAGATGTTGCCACCAGCCGCTTGGCAAGTCATTCATTTCGTTAGTCTGAATTCCTAGCGGCACGCGCAATTAAAGCAAATGCCCGGCGTACCTTACGGAACGCCGGGCACGCTTGTCCGTTCCGGGAGTGGGGTTAGCGGCGGCCGCCCATCAAGCTGAGCAGGAACTGGAACATGTTGATGAAATCGAGATAGAGGCTGAGCGCCCCCATGATCACGACCTTCTGTACCATGTCGCTGCCCTGCACCTGGTAGTAGGCATTGCGCAGACGCTGGGTATCCCACGCGGTCAGTCCGGCGAAGATCAGCACGCCTAGCACCGAGATCGCCAGCGCCATCGCGCTCGATTGCAGAAACAGATTGAGCACCATCGCCAGGATGATGCCGATCAGCCCCATCACCATGAAGGCACCCATCGCCGACAGGTTACGCTTGGTGGAGTAACCGTAGAGGCTGAGCCCGGCGAAGGCGCCGGCGGTGGAGAAGAAGGTCAGCGCGATCGAAGTGCCGGTGTAGACAAGGAAGATCGTCGACATTGACAAGCCCATGACCGTGCAGAACGACCAGAACAGCAGCTTCAAAGTCGAAACTTGCATGCGGTTTAAGCCAAAACTCATCGCCATGACAAAGCCGAGAGGGGCCAAAATAATTAGCCAGCGCAGCGGCGTCGCCATAACTTGCTCGGCCATGCCCGAGCGCGCGAACAACAGCGCGACCACGCCCGAGAGCAGCACGCCCGAGGCCATGTAGTTGTAAATCGACAGCATGTAGCTGCGCAAACCTTCGTCGCGCCCGGCCGCACCGAGCAGCGCCCCATCAAGCCGCGGCTGCGCCCCGAACGGGCTGCGCGTGGTCTGCGGATCGTTCCATTCAGCCATGGATCAAAACTCCTCATGCGAACCCAATATGGGTCGCTAAAAAGAATATCGGCTTTGGCGCGCGCAGTTTCAAGCGAAACCGGACAAGCGATTGTCGCAGATTGTATCAGGACTTGCTGCGAGCTTCGGCCGCCAGCCCTGCCCCGCGATCGCGCGCAGCGCGCAAGGTGGCGGCAATCAGGCGTTCGAGCGCCTCGCCATCGTCCAGCACTGCAAGTCCGGCTGCCGTCGTACCGCCCGGGCTGACCACCCGCCGCGCGAGCTCAGCCGGCGCTTCGCCCGATCCAGCCGCGAGCATGGCCGCGCCCTCGACCATGCTCAGCGCCAGCCGCTGGGCTTGCTCCGGATCGAGGCCGAGCGCCGCGCCGCCCATCGCCACGGCCTCGATAAAGCGGTAAACGAAGGCTGGTCCCGAGCCAGCCAGCGCCGTCACCGCATCAAGGTCAGCCTCGCGGACGAGCCATTCGGGGGTGCCGAGCGGCTCCATCAGCTCGGTTACGGCGGTGCGTGTCTCTGCGCTCAGACCTTCACCGAACAGTCCGATCGGCGATTTGCCAATGGCGGCGGCAAGGTTGGGCATGACCCGCACGATCCCGCCGTTCAGCGGGAAATGCCCGGCCAGGCTGGCTAGCTCGGCCCCGGCAAGGATCGACAGCAAGACAGTGTCAGGCGTCATCAGCGGGGCGAGCGTCGGGGCAACCTCGCGCAACAATTGCGGCTTGATTCCGAGCAGGACCATGTCGAACCGTTCCGCAGGCACCTGCCGCAGCAAGCGCACCTCGGCAGGGACCTCGGTCACTGCGGGATCGACTACGGTGAGCTTGAGCGGCAAGCCTGAAGCCAGCCATCCAGCCAGCATCGCTCCGCCCATGTTGCCGCAGCCAAGGATGAGAATTGTGCGCATGAAACCCCTCTCCAACTGCGGCTAGGTGGCAAGCCACCAAACCTGCGTATCCTCTCCCGCAAGGGGAGAGGAATAGCAATCCTCATCCTCTCCCCTTGCGGGAGAGGATAGCGAAGCTTGCTCCTCTTGGAGCTAGTGGAGCTTGGAGAGGGGGCTGTCCTAAGCCTCGCCCGCGGCGTCAACCAGCGAGCTGGCGAGCGCATCGGCCGGGCTCTTGTCGCCCCACAGCACGAACTGGAACGCGGGATAGAACCGGTCGCATTCCTCGACCGCGGCTTCGACGGCGACTTGCGCCTGGCTCAGGCTGAGCAGTCCGTCGTCGCCGAGCAGCAGACCGTGGCGGTAAAGCAGCACGCTACCGCTCGACCACAAGTCGAAATGCCCGACCCACAGCTGTTCGTTGACCAGCGCGAGCAGCTCGAACATCGCGGCGCGCTTGTCATCGGGGACACGGATATCGGGCAGGCACAGCATCTGCAGCACATGGTCTTCGCGCCGCCACACCCCGCGCAAGGTATAGCTCGCCCAGCTGCCCTTGATCTCGCCCGAGATTTCGTCCTCGCCGACGAATTCGCACGGCCAGCCGCGCGCCTCGAACAGCGAGGCGAGCATATCGACGGGGGCGGCGTCGTCGTCGTCGCGTTCCATGTCATGGGTGACCTGCATCATCGCATGTCAGATGCAGTGGTGAGGGCCACTAGGACAATGACGTCATGGCGCTGGCCTGCGCATAACTCGACAAGGCTGTTCACAAAGTGTGGAAAAGCGGTGGAAAGCGGCTGCTGCGCTTACTTGCCGCCAAGCGGATCGATCACCTGGCCGGCCGCGCTGGTCCAGGCGAAAGCCCCGGAAACACCGGCCTTCTTGAGCGCCGCGAGGAAGGCGTTCGCTTCCTTCTGGCTGTCGAACGGCCCGGCGAGCAGGCGGTTGGACTGGCCCCACGCGGTCAGATAGGCCTTTTTGCCCTTGAACACCGCGGGATCGTCCTTGACGATGCGGCGCCAGTCGGAGCCCAAGGCGGCCTTGTCGCGCCCGGCTGCCACCTGGACCCAGATCCGGCTCGGCTGGGTGAGCTTGGTATCCTTCGCCTTGTCCTTGGACTTGTCGCCTGGCTTGGCCTTGTCATCGGGCTTGGCCTTGTCCGCCACCTTCCTGTCGGTGCCCTTGGCAGCAGACCCGGCGACCGGTTTTGCCGCGCGGTCAAGGTGGCGCAAATCGACTGCACCCGCCTGCGGCTCGACCTCGCGGCTCGGCGGGGTGAAGTCGGCAAAGGCTTCGTCGATCGATTCCCCGCTGGTCTGCACCGACGGCTTGGCGGCAGGTCTGACCGGGGGCTTTGGCGGGGTGCGCAGATCGAAGGTTACCGGCGGCTTGGCAGGGCCCGAATCAATCGGGCCGAAGCCTGGCCCAGCCGGGGGTACCGGGACTGGTTTCGGTGGGGGTCCAGGTTGCGGGACCAGAGCAGGCACCGGCGCGGGGGCGGGCAGCGGTGCCGGCTTGGGCGATACCGGCGCGGGTGTTGCGTAGATCCGGTCGGGCGGCGTGGTGACAACTTCGCGACTGACCGGCGGATTTGGAACCGGAGTAGCCATGGCGACTTGCGGCGGCTTGTCCCGTGACTTGTCCTTGCCCTTGCGCTTGCCGTCCGTCTTTACGGGTACTGGCGTAGCTGCCGCTATCACCGCACGCGGGCGGGCGTAGGCGGCAAAGCGCAAATCGTCGTGGCCGATCTCGGCCGCGCGCGGGAATTGCCCGAGGTTGGCCGCAGCCGCTTGCTGCGCCGGGGTCAGCCGGGGCATGTAGCGCAAGTAGGCAGTCATCGAATTGGCCATGTCATCGGGCATGGTCTGGTGGACGATACTTTCCGCCTCGTCGGGGACATTGAGGATCGCCAAAGCAAACGCGCGGGTGCGCCACGCGCCCTTGTCCTGCCGCTGGAGCAGCGGGCCAAGCGTGCGCTCCATCCCCGCGCGGTCGCCCGATATGGCCTGGCTGAGCGCCAGTCGGCGCGAGGTTTCATCGCTCGCTGCGAGCCCGAGCGACTGGCGGTAAAAGGCCTGCGCCGACTGGTTATCGCCGACCAGATCGTAAGCCAGACCGCGGTCGGCAATGCGTGCGGCATCGATCGGGCCGAGCTTGGCGGCTTCATCGAACAGCGGGATCGCAGTGACCGGATCGGCCCCCAAAGCATAGGCTCCGGCGAGCCCGGACTTGACCCGCACCGAACCCGGCCACAGCGTATCCGCCCGCTGGAAGAACCCGATTGCCGCCTGCACGTCGCCCAGATCGAGCGAGGCCCGCCCGGCAGCAATCAGCGCCTCAAGGTCCTGCGGGTTGCGTGCCAATTGGCCCAGCGCATCGTTGAGCCGCATCGACGGCGACTGCACTGGCAAGGGCTGAACCACCGGGTCGGCCAAGGCAGCTTGCGGCAGCGCCACCGCGCCGATCAGTGCCCAGCCGAGCGCTGCACCAGCGAGCAGCGCAGGGTGACCGGAGAATCGACCGATAGAAGTGGACATGGCCGCGAATTGTACCTTTTGCCGGTGCCACACAAGCGACACTCGAGCCAATTGCAATGTCCTGACTTAACCGCGACCTAACGCGCCGCAACCTCGGCTTACTGGTTGTTCTGGCGGCCGAGGAAGCGCGGGATCGAGATCGAAGGACCTTCTTCTTCCTCGTCTTCGTCTTCAGTCGCGCTGCGACCGCCGCGCGAGAGGTTGGCCATCCGTTCGAACAAGGTTGCTCCGCTCCCGACTTTGGGTGCAGCGTTGCGTGCCGGTTCGCTGCCAGAAGGAGCAGCATCAACCGGTTCGGCCGAAGGTGCCGAAGCACCCTCACCGCCCTCGCTGACAGTATCGTCGTCGCTCGAGATCAGTCCCCGGCGACGGCCGGGCATGAACCCGCCACCAACCGGTGCGTCTTCTTCGGCCAGCCGCGAGGCATCGAGCAGAAGCTCGTCGTCGCCGTCGGAACCTTGCGGCGCGTCGCCTTCGCCCCCGGCTTCGAGATCGAGTTCGAGCGGATCGGCAGCGGTCTCGTCGCCGGTCGAAGTTGCGGGCATATCCCAATCGTCGTCGGAGAGGCTCGCAGCAACCGGCTCGGGCTCGCTGGCTTCGGCAACGGGTTCGGGCTCAGGCGCAGGAGTGCGGTCGAACAGCGGCTCGGCCGCAGCGGGCGGGGCCATTGAGGGCCGGGCCGGGCCACGCGACGAGCCCATGTTGAACGGACGCGCGGCCTCCTCGGCCATCGAGGCGGTTTGCTCGATCCCGGTGGCCACCACCGAGACGCGGATCTTGCCCTGCAGGTCCGGATTGAACGCGCTGCCCCAGATGATGTTGGCATTGGGATCGACCAGTTCGCGAATATGGTTCGCGGCTTCGTCGACTTCGAGCAGCTTCATGTCTTCGCCGCCGATGATCGAGATGATCACGCCCTTGGCGCCCTGCATCGAGACGCCGTCGAGCAGCGGATTGGCGATCGCCTTTTCGGCGGCTTCGAGCGCGCGGTTTTCGCCGCTGCCCTCGCCCGTGCCCATCATCGCCTTGCCCATTTCGGCCATGACCGAACGGACGTCGGCAAAGTCGAGGTTGATCAGGCCCGGCATGACCATCAGGTCGGTGATCGAGCGCACCCCCTGCTGGAGCACCTCGTCGGCCATCTGGAAGGCTTCCTTGAAGGTGGTTTCGGCCTTCGCGACCAGGAACAGGTTCTGGTTGGGAATGACGATCAGGGTATCGACGTGCTTTTGCAGCTCTTCGATCCCGGCATCGGCGGCGCGCATCCGGCGGGTGCCTTCGAACAGGAACGGCTTGGTCACCACGCCCACGGTCAGCACGCCCTTGTCACGCGCGGCCTTGGCCACCACCGGCGCGGCGCCGGTGCCGGTGCCGCCGCCCATGCCCGCAGCGATGAAGCACATGTGCACCCCGTCAAGGGCGCGCTCGATCTCGGCCATGCTTTCTTCAGCTGCCGCCCGGCCGACCTCGGGACGCGCCCCGGCGCCCAGCCCCTGGGTAATGTCCGCGCCCAGCTGGATGCGGTGTTCGGAGATCGAATTGTTGAGCGCCTGGGCGTCGGTATTGGCGACAACGAAGTCGACCCCTTCGATCCCGGCGGTGATCATGTTGGCGATGGCATTGCCGCCGGCTCCGCCAACCCCGATCACGGTGATGCGGGGACGCAGCTCTTCAACAGCGGGCGCTCCGATATTGATGCTCATTTACCTGTCTCCTGGCCTTGACGGCGGACGCAATAGTTACAGTTAATACGCTTGCACTCATCGAATCGGCTAATCAAAGCCGCTGAAACCTTTGTCCACAGTCACCAATTCAACGGTAAGGGCCAGTCCCTAGCCCGGCCCATCCTAAAAATACTCCCGCATGGCTTGGTAAAGGCGGCCCACCAGCCGGAAGCCCCGATAACGGATCACCGGCTGGAAGCCCTGCCCGACCGCGCGGATGTCGATCGGGTCGGCGGCGGCGTAGAGCACCAGCCCCGCGAGCGTGGTGAATCCGGGGGTAGCATGAGCTTCGGCCAAGCCCTTCAATTGGTGCGGGCGGCCAATCCGGACCGGCTTGCCCAGCGCCGATTGCGCATAGTCGGCCAAGCCGGCCAGCTCGGCCCCGCCACCGGTAAGCACAACCAGCTGGCCGCGTTGCCCGCTGAAGCCCAGGCCCTTGAGCGCCTTGCCGACTTCCTCGGTCCAGGCCGCGAGCTGCGTCGTGATCACCGAGACCAGTTCGGCGCGCGGCACGCGGTTCTTGTCATCGGCGTGGCGCGCTGCGGGTCCGGTGCTCTCTTCGCCCGGGGCATTGACCGGGATCATCTCGCGGTGATCCGAAGGACTGGCAATGGCCGAACCGTGCACGCATTTGAGCCGCTCGGCCTGGAACCGCCGGATCCCGAAGGCCGAGGCAATCGCATCGGTGATGTCGCCTGAGCCCAGCGGGATCGTCACCAGCCCGAGCAGCATGCCGGCGGCATAGACCGAGACGTTGGTCACCTCGCCGCCGAATTCGACCAGCGCGACGCCAAGCTCGCGCTCTTCGGCCGAAAGGCAGGCATAACCCGCCGCGATGGGCGATCCCACGACTGCTTCGACGTCGAGGTGGGCGTTCTGCACCGCCTCGGTGATGTTGCGGATCGGTGCGCCATCGGCGAGCATTACGTGGATATCCACCCCGAGCCGCTCGGCATGAAGCCCCTTGGGATCGGCCACGCCGTCTGCCCCGTCGAGCGTATAGTGCGCGGGTTGCGCGTGCAGCACCATCCGCCCGTCGGGCTGGATCACATCGCGCGCCGAGACCAGCAAGTGATCGACATCGTCAGCCTCGATCCGCCGTCCGCCGATATCGACCTCGACCTGCGCGACCGAACTCGCGAGGCCCGCGCCCGAGGTGCCGATCCACACGCTCGAAACCGAAGTGTTAGCCATCTTTTCAGCGCGCTCGACCG
>JARXKR010000049.1 GCA_030271565.1 Pseudomonadota bacterium | reverse complement strand
TCAGCGCGATCAGGCCGTCGGTATGCCCGTCCAGATCGTCCAACGTGACGTGCGGTTCAAGCTCGAGCGGCCGCTCAAGATGCGCAATCGAGACGAGGTGGCACAGGTTGAGCCAGCCCGCTTCGTTCTGCGCATAGAGCGCCAGCCAGTCGATCGGCCCGTCCAGGCTGCGCCGCACCCCCAGTGTGACCCCGATGATCGGCTGGATCCCCGCCTCGCGCGCTGCCCCGGCAAAGGCCATCGCGCTGTACAGCCCGTTGCGGTCAGCAATCGCAATCGCCGGAAAGCCGCGATCCTTGGCCAGTTTGACCGCCGCTTTGGGCTCGATCGCGCCTTCGAGCAGCGAATAGCTCGACAAGACACGCAAGGGGACGAACGCGGTGTGGGACATGGCTGCACGGTAGGCAGTCACGCAGGGATTCGCAAAAGCCGAAACGCGATGTTTTCCACTGCCACTTCCCGGCGGCGGCGCGCGCACTGGTCAAACCGCGCGATTTGTAGTTTGATGCCTGGCAGAAATCAGGGTTGGTCGCACAAGATCCAACTTTCCAAGGAGGCAACCGAGCATGGAAAATCCCTATGCGCCCGCAGGCGGGCTGGTTCAGCGCGTCAAATCAATCATCTTGAAGCCGGCCGAGACCTGGCCCGTTGTCGCTGGAGAAGCAGCAACGCCCGGCGATCTGATCACCCGCTATGCCTTGCCGCTCATCGTGATCGGCCCGATCGCGCAGCTGATCGGCGGCCAGCTGTTCGGCTACAACATGATTTTTGCAACCTACCGCCCCAGCTTGATGAGCGGTCTGACCACGGCGCTGTTCGCGTTGGTCATGGGCGTAGTTGCGGTGGTCGTGATCGCGCTCGTTGCCGAATTTCTGGCAGACAAATTCGGCGGCACAGCCGACCGTCCAGCGGCCTTCAAGCTGGTGGTCTATTCGCTTACGCCAGCCTGGGTCGCGGGGATCCTCGGGCTGATCCCGATGCTCGCAACACTGGGAATTCTTGCCGGGCTCTATGGGCTTTACCTGTTCTATCAAGGCTGCACCCCGCTACTCAAAGTGCCGCAAGACAAGGCGGTAGGCTTTACTGCGGTGACCACAATCGCGGCAATCGTGCTGATGTGGACCGCCAGCCTGGTGACCGCGTCGGTCACCGGTGCGCTGGGCATGGGCATGGGCGCGGCGGCTTTGGGTTCGGTTGGCGGCTCTGGCGATTCGGTCCAGGTCAACGTGCCGGGATTTGGCAAGATCGACACGAGCAAGATGGAGCAGGCCGGCAAACAGCTCGAAGCTGCCACCAACGGCCAGGTCAAGCCGATCGACGGGGCACAGCTGCAGGGTCTGCTTCCCGCCAATCTGGGCGGTTACACCCGCACCGCGCTTGAAACCAACGCGATGGGCCAGATGGGCAGTGAGGCCGATGCGACTTACACCCAAGGGGAAAAGACCATCCATTTGAAGGTGATCGATTCGTCCGGGCTGGGCGCATTGGCTGGGCTCGGCTCGGCCTTCGGCGCCGCGCACAGCCGCGAGGACGCCGACGGCTACGAACGCGCCAACACGGTCGACGGGCAGATGCAGATTGAGAAGTGGAACAACAAGAACCACGACGGTGAGTTCACCCAGCAAGTCGCCGGCCGCTTCATGATCACCGCCGAAGGTGACGCCGAAAGCATCGACGAACTGAAAGCCGCAGTGGCGGCGATCGATCAGGGGAAACTGGCGGGGCTCGCGAAGTAATCCTCCTCGGAACGGGGAGGATCAGAGCAGCTTCTCGATGTCCTTGGCGAGAGCCTCGGGCTTGTCGGTCGGCGCGTAACGCCGCACGACCTTGCCGTCGCGGCCGATCAGAAACTTGGTGAAGTTCCACTTGATCGACTTGGATCCCATCAGACCAGGGGCTTCGCTCTTGAGCCAGCTGTAGAGCGGGGTTTCGCCCGCGCCGTTGACCTCGACCTTGGCCATCAACGGGAAGCTCAAACCGAAGTTGACCTTGCAGAACTCGGCGATTTCGTCCGCGCTGCCCGGTTCCTGCCCGCCGAACTGGTTGCACGGGAATGCCATGATCTCGAAGCCCTGATCCTGGTACTTCTTGTAGAGCGCCTCAAGCCCATCGTACTGCGGAGTGAAACCGCACTTGCTCGCGGTGTTGACCACCAGCACGACCTTGCCCAGTTTGTCCGCCAGCTTCTCTTCTTTGCCGCCGGGCCTGGTGGCGGAAAAATCGGCGATGGTCTTGGTTTCGCTCATGGCAGGTCCTCGTGTTGCGCCAGCGCTAAAATCTCGCCGACGTTCAATGTCTTGCCGCCGGGCATTTCCAGCACCAGCCGCGCCCGCTCAGTGGCAGGCATCGCTGCAACCTCGCGCACCAGCTCGCCTAGCGGTCCCTCGCGCAGCTTGCGGAAATGGTAGTGCAGATCGGAGCCGCTGTCGTCGCGCTCAGTGAGCGTTGCGGGTGCGTTCCAGTCGATCGCTTCCATCGGTAACGCCCTCCCTTGCCAGAGCCGATCATTGCACGCAGCCGCAGTGCTATCAAGCCGCTGCTATCCGAGCTTGCCGTCGTGCAAGCGCACTACGCGGTCCATCCGCGCAGCAAGGCGTTCGTTGTGCGTGGCGACCAGGGCGGCATTGCCCTGCCCTCGCACCAGTTCGAGGAACTGCGCCAGCACTTTGTCGGCGGTAGCCTCGTCGAGGTTGCCGGTAGGTTCGTCAGCCAGCACCAGCGCGGGCTTGTTGGCCAGCGCGCGGGCGACCGCGACGCGTTGCTGTTCGCCGCCCGAAAGCTGGCTGGGGCGGTGATCGAGCCGCTCGGCCAGACCCAGCGCGCCGAGCAGTTCCGAAGCGCGGGTATTGGCCGCACCGCGTTCGGTCCCGGCGACCAGTTGCGGCAACACGACGTTCTCCAGCGCGTTGAAATCGGGCAGCAGATGGTGGAATTGATAGACGAAGCCGATGCGGTCGCGGCGTAGCGCGGTGCGATCGTCGCTGCTCAGGTCGGTGGCGTCGGTCCCGGCAATCTCGATCCGCCCGCCGAACCCGCCTTCGAGCAGGCCGACGGCTTGCAGCAGCGTCGATTTGCCCGAGCCCGATGGACCGAGCAGCGCGACAACTTCGCCGGGCTGCACCGTCAGGTCGACCCCGCGCAGCACATCGATCCGCACTCCGCCTTGCTCGAAGCTGCGGGTCAGCCCGGTCAGGCGAACGACGGCAGCTTTTGGCGGCTCACTCATAACGCAGCACCTGCACCGGATCGGTGCTTGCCGCCTTGAACGCCGGGTACAGCGTAGCGAGGAAGCTGAACAACAGCGCCATCAGACTGATCACGGTGATTTCGACCGGATCACTGCGGCTCGGCAATTCGGTCAGGAAGCGGATCGAAGGGTCCCACAGGTTTTGCCCGGTGACCAGTTCGATGAACCGCACCACGCCTTGCCTGAAGAACAGGAACATGAACCCGAGCCCCAGCCCGGTCAGCGTCCCCACCGCCCCGATCACGAACCCGAGCAGCACGAACACCTTGAGAATCGAGCGCCGCGTCGCGCCCATCGTGCGCAGGATCGCGATATCGCGGGTTTTGGCGCGGACCAGCATGATCAAGGATGAAAGGATGTTGAACACCGCGACCAGCACGATGATCGACAAGACCACGAACATCGCCACGCGTTCTACCGCGAGCGCTTCGAACAGGCTTGAATTGATCGTTTTCCAGTCGGTCACCTGGGCCTGCCCGGCGTATTTCTTGCGCACCGCTTCAAGCACTTGCGCGGCGCGGTCGGGATCGTCGACCTGGACTTCGATCATCCCTACCGCATCGCCGGTGAGCAATAACGTCTGCGCGTCCTGCATCGGCATGACCACGAAACGCTGGTCGTAATCGTAAACCCCAATCTCGAAGATAGCGGCGACCCGGTAGGCAATCTCACGCGGGACGGTGCCGAACGGGGTGGAGCGGCCTTGCGGGTTGATGATCGTTATGCTGTCGCCCACCTGCACGCCCAGGTTCGAGGCCAGCTGCGATCCGAGTGCGACTTGCCCCGCATCGGGTTGGAGCGGCTTGAGCGTGCCCTGCACCACCTTGTCGTCGATCTTGGCGATGTCTTCGGCTGTATTACCGCGCACGAAGATCGCCTCGACCCGGCCGTTGAAGCTGGCCAGCAGCGGTTGCTCGATCAGCGGCGAGGCATGGATTACGCCCGGGGTCGCCTGTACGTCCTTGAGCACATCGCGCCAGTTCTCGAGCCGTCCGCCGTAAGCCTGGACGATCGCGTGGCCATTCAATCCGACGATTTTGTCGAACAGTTCGGCGCGGAAGCCGTTCATCACGCTCATCACGATCACCAGCGCGGCCACGCCGAGCGCCACCGCGATCAGGCTGATCCCCGCAACCAGCGCAATAAACGCCTCGCCGCGGCCGGGCAGCATGTAGCGTTTGGCAATCGTCCATTCGAAGGGGGAAAGGAGCAAGGCGGGGTCCTGCGCGGAGGGAAACAGAAGGTCGCGCGCAGTTTAGGCGGCGCTGCTTAAGCTGGCAAGGCCGCTCAATCCCTTACCATTGCCGCCGCGCTTGCCTTCCCGGGCAATCGCGGCCAAAGGCGCTGCGACAGGGCTATGCCAGCGCCGGGCGATTCTTGCATGAACCTTACCCACCCGTTCCTCGATGTCGATGGTGACAAACTGCACGAGGAGTGCGGCATCTTTGGCGTGATCGGCGCGCCGGGCGCTTCGGCGATGACCGCGCTGGGCTTGCATGCCTTGCAGCACCGGGGCCAGGAAGCAGTCGGGATCGTCAGCTTCGACGGCCACGATTTCTTTGCCCGCCGCGGATTGGGCCATGTCGCGCAGGTGTTCTCCGACGCGACGATCCTGAGCGAATTGCCCGGAGCGATGGCATCGGGCCACGTGCGCTATTCGACGACCGGCGGCCAGGGGCTGCGCAACGTCCAGCCGCTCCACGCCGATCTGGCGCGCGGGCCCTTCTCGATCGCGCATAACGGTAACATATCGAACGCGATGCATCTGAAGCACGAGCTGGTGAACAAGGGCGCAATCTTCCAGTCGAGCTCGGACACCGAGGTGATCATCCACCTGATCGCGACCAGCCGCTATCCCACCCTGCTCGACCGCTTCGTCGATGCGCTGCGGATGGTCGAGGGCGCCTATTCGCTGGTCTGCATGACGCCGAAGCGGATGATTGCCTGCCGCGACCCGCTCGGCATCAGGCCGCTGGTGATGGGCAAGATCGGTGACGCGACCGTGTTCGCTAGCGAAACCGTTGCGCTTGACGTCGTCGGCGCGACCTTCGTGCGCGAGATCGAGCCGGGCGAGCTCGTCGAAGTGCGCCAGGACGGCCGCCTCTCCAGCCACCGCCCGTTCGGCAATGTCGCGCCGCGCCCGTGCATCTTCGAGCATGTCTATTTCAGCCGCCCGGATTCGATCATGGGCGGCCAGTCGGTGTACGAAGTGCGCAAGCGGATCGGGATGGAACTGGCCAAGGAAGCCCCTGCCGAAGCGGACATCGTTGTCCCAGTACCCGACAGCGGCGTGCCGGCCGCGATCGGCTATGCCCAACAGTCTGGCATTCCGTTCGAACTTGGGATCATCCGTTCGCACTATGTCGGGCGAACCTTTATCCAGCCGTCGGACGGCGCACGCCACGCCGACGTCAAGCGCAAGCACAATGCCAACCGCGCGCTGGTCGAGGGCAAGCGCATCATCCTGATCGACGATTCGATCGTGCGCGGAACCACCTCGATGAAGATTGTGCAGATGATGCGCGATGCCGGCGCGGCCGAGGTTCACTTCCGTGTCGCCAGTCCGCCGACCGAGCACTCTTGCTTTTACGGAGTCGATACGCCTGAACGAAACAAGCTGCTCGCCGCGCGGATGGATCTCGATGCGATGACCAAATTCATCGTCGCCGACAGTCTCGCCTTCGTCTCGATCGACGGGCTCTACCGCGCGGTTGGGGAAAGCAAGCGCAACGCCGCCTGCCCGCAGCACTGCGATGCCTGCTTCACCGGCGACTATCCCACACACCTGACCGATCAGGCTGACCGCCAGACCGACGAAGGCCAGTTCGCGTTTCCGGTCGTCACCGCTTTGTGAGTTGGGGGCTATGACAGCGCTTTCCGGACAAGTCGCGCTGGTTACCGGCGCCAGCAAGGGCATTGGCGCGGCAACCGCCATTGCCCTCGCACAGGCTGGCGCGCACGTGGTGCTGACCGCGCGCGATGCCAAGCGGCTCGAAACGGTCGAAGAAGCCATCTACGCAGCGGGCGGCAGTGCCACCATCGCCCCGGTCGATCTGGGCGATGCCGATGGTCTGGCGCGGCTCGCCAATGCCTTGGCCGAACGCTGGAAGATGCTCGACATCCTTGTCCATTGCGCTGCGGTGCTGCCCGAGCTGACCTCGGTGCGCGATATCGATCAAGCCCAGTTTTCCAAGACGCTGACCGTTAACGTCCTCGCCACGCAGGCGCTGATCGCGCGGTTCGATGCGCTGCTGCGGGCCAGCGCCGATCCGCGCTTCATTTACCTGACCACCAGCGTCGCGACTACGCCGCGGGCCTATTGGGGCGCCTATGCGGCGAGCAAGGCGGCGGCCGAAAACCTCGTCGCCAGCTACGCCGAGGAAGCGCGCAATACCTCGAAAGTCCGGGTCGCGATCGTCGATCCGGGCGCGACCCGCACCACCATGCGGGCCAAGGCCTATCCGGGCGAAGATCCCGCATCGGTCCAACCACCCGAGGCGGTCGCGGAGCGGCTGGTGGCGCTTCTTGGTGAACAGTTTGCCAGTCCGCACCGCGAACGGGTTAACCAGTCCTCATAATCTGCCGGAAACCGCGCTGAGCGATACTTTGCAAAGTCACCCGGGAAATGTCCGGTAAAGGCTGTCACAGTTTCAATTGAGGGGCGGAAATCATGAGCGAACTTCTGTTGATGACGAAGGATCCCTATTTCAGCGCCGCGCAAGAGGATCGCAGCGCACCGCGCACCCGCGTCGCGATCCCGGCGACGATGCGCATTTCGGGCGGGCGCGGCTTTCAGACCGTAATCCACGACCTCTCGCTCAGCGGGTTCTGCGGAGCTGCGGTCAACCGGCTGCAGCTCGGCACCGTGTGCTGGCTGACCCTGCCGGGGATCGAGGCGCTGCAGAGCGAAGTAATCTGGTGGGACAACAGCTTGGCCGGGTGTGCCTTTGACAAGCTGCTCAGCCCGATCATCCATGACAACATCCTGAGCCGCTGGCAGACCAACGCATCGTTTCGTCCGGTCTGCTGACCGGTCCACGGTGATCCCCCCGGGCTCGGCAACTGCTGTGTCCTTACCCCCCATTGGCGCGGTGCGAGCCGGGCCCGGGCGGGATCCAGTCAACCGCGCTTGCGCAAGGTGACCTGCGCCACGGTGATGCCGCCGCCGCGGAAGCCGCCTTCGCAATACATCAGGTAAAACCGCCAGAGCCGCTGGAATCGGGCGTCGAACTTCGCCGGCAGATGTCCCGCAGCAATCGCCGCATCGAAGCTTACGCGCCAGACCCGCAGCGTCTCGGCATAGTCGAGCGCGAAGTCAGTCTGGTCGGTCCACTCGAGCCCGCGTTGCGCCGCCAATCGCCTGAACTCCGCCTCGCTCACCAGCATCCCGCCCGGGAAGACGTAAGCCTGAATGAAATCCGCGCTCGCCGCATAGGCCGGAAACAGCCTTTCACGAATGGCGATATATTGCAGCGCGGCGCGGCCGCCCGGGGCGAGATTGCGCGCGATGCAATCGAAGAAGTCCGGCCAGTATTCGCGCCCGACAGCTTCGACCATTTCGACGCTGGCGATCGCATCGAACTGCCCGGTGGTGTCGCGGTAATCGGCTTTGCGGAAATCGATGTCGGGGTAATGCGCCCGGGCATAAGCGAGTTGCTCGTCGGACAGGCTGATCGCGGTGACCGCGGCGCCATCTGCCGCCAGACGCGATGCCAGCGCGCCCCAGCCGCAGCCTATTTCGAGCACGGTCGGCGACCCGGCGATCCGCGCAGCGATGCTGGCCAGCTTATTCTGTTGCGCTGCGGCCAGGTCCGTCGCGCCGTTATCGAACCGCGCGCTCGAATAAACCAGCGCTGGATCGAGCCAAGCCGAATAGAACTCGTTGCCTAGATCGTAGTGGGCGTGGATATTCCGGCGCGCACCCGCTCGGGTGTTGCGGTGCAGCCAATGACCTGCGCGCGCGGCCCAGCGCCATGGCCCGCGGGCACGCACGGTAGCGCCCATCGCATCGGCATTGGCAACGAACAGACTGAACAGCTGGACCGGGTCTTCGCTGCTCCACTCGCCCGCTTCCCAGCCTTGGTAGAGCCCGATCGAGCCGCTGGTTGCGACCCGTACCAGCCCGCGCCAACTGTGCAGCGTCACCTCGGCGCAAACACCCGGTGCACGCCCGCCCAAAAGCTGGCTGGTGCCATCGGGGAAAGTTGCGCGAAGCGAGCCGACCGCCAGCCCGCGATCAAGCCGCTGCGCTAGCCTGCGGGCCAGACCGGCCCATATTCGGGAGAACGGATTGACGGGACGCAGCACATTTACGGCGGCGTTGGTGTGTGCTGAGCGATTGTCGCTGCGCAGTGCAGTCATACCCGCGCATATGGACCGGCGAGGGGCTTACTTCAAGCCGTCAGTCAGCAGTTTGCGCCGGTAATCGCAGCCAGAATGACGTCGCTCAGCGGCCGATCAAACTCGCAGCCGAATTCGAACGAATCCGCCCAGGCGACTCGCGCCGGGATAGCTTCGATCACCGGCAGCTTGAGGTAGATGTGATCGCCTTCATGAACCAGGAACACGCCCGAAATCCGCGCGCCCAACGTCGAAATGTCACTCACCTGCACCGCAGCGCGGCGCGAACCGGCGCGGAACTGCACTTCGGCGGCATAAGCGTGCCGATCGGCGCGGCGGCCGCCAGTGGTCTGGAACAACGGCATATCCGTCATGGTGCGCACCCCAACCGTTGTGGTTGGTGGCCCTGATGCCATGCAACCGGTAAAATACCGATTAACATGGCATTAGGCATTCAAGTCACGCTGCGCGCGTCCCAAAGACGGGTCAGAACTTGACCTCGACATTGACGTTGAACGAGCGCCCGCGCGGATCGGCCACGCGCGGTTCCCAGCTGCTGCCCGCACCGGTGTTGCCATCATAGGTGATAGCAAACGGCGGATCGGTGTTGAACAGGTTCTTGACCCCGAAGGTCAACCGGTAAGCCGGCCCGAGTTCGAGCACGCTGACCGACAGGTTGTAGATGATGTAGGGCTTGACCCGCGGGTTGTAGTCCGGACGCGTCACGGTCCCCGCCGCGATCCCCGGCAGCGCCTGGTTGGTATAGCCCGAACGATAGATCTGGGTCAGCGTGACGATGTAGTTCTCATTGCCGAAGCTGACCCAGGCGTTGTGCTTCCAGCGCAGGCCAAGGTCGCCCGCGAACGTGAAAATCCCGATCTGGCTGCCGCTGTAGGCGGCAGTCGGGGTCAGTTTCTCCCGCTTCTTGAGCAGCAGCGAGCCGTCCATGCCGAGCGAAAGCTTGTTCCGGCCGCCCAGATCGAAGCCGCCGCGCAGGGCAAATTCGATTCCCTGGGTGCGGCGCGAACCAGCGTTGATCCAGGTATCGTCAAGCACCGTCACTGTGCCGCCGGCCCGGGTAAAGCGATCGGGGAACAGCGCGGCATTGTCGATCAGCTGCCTCAGGGTGAGCAGCTGAATCGTATTGTCGACGTTGATCATGTACCAGTCGGCTGACAAGCTCCACCCCGGTACCGGCTTGAGCACTACCCCGGCGCTGGCCATTTTTGCAGTTTCTGGTCCGAGATTGGGATTGCCCCCGGTAGCGATGTCTGGCCGGATCTGCGCGCAGGGCAGCCCCGATCCGAACGCGCTGGTCGGCACCCCGCCCGGGCAAGCCACCGGATCGGCAAGATCGCTGCCCGAATAGGGGCTAAGCGTGATCCCGTTGAAGATCTGGTTGAAGCTCGGCACTCGGAAACCCGTCGAATAGGATCCACGGAACATGATCCAGTCATTGGGGGTCAGCCGCGCCGTGATCTTGGGGTTGGTGGTGGTGCCAAAGCCCGAATAATCGTCGATCCGCACTGCTCCGGTCACGTCGAACCATTCGGTCAGCGGCAAATCGATCTCTGCAAAAGCGGCCTTGACGTCGCGATGCTTGGGAGTCAGCGCGTTGACGTTATCGAACGCGGCGAGGAAGATCACCGGCTGCCCGGTATTGGCCGCAGCCGAGCCGTTGAAGCTGTAGGTTTCGCGCCGATAATCGACCCCCAAGGCGAGCTGCGCCTTGCCTCCGCCCAGATCGAACAGTGGACCGGCGATCGAGGCATCGGCTTCCTTGACCGTATAGCGCCCGCCGTACAGCGTGGTCCCCTTGGCCGAAATCGCAGCGAGGCCGGCCATCGCCGCCGCGCTCTGATCAACGCTGAACGGATTGATCAGGCCGCTGTTGAGAAGGCCCACCAAACCCGGCGAGCCGGCCCCCGGTGCAGTTGGCGCGAGAGGATCGGGAAAACCGTTTTCATTGACTGGCGTAGCAGGATTGTCCGACAGTGTGCCGCGATAATAATAACCTGTACCGAGCAGAGAAGAGCTCTCGCTTTCGGCGTGCGAGATAGCTGCATGATAATCCCAGCCCTCAAACGGCAACGGCCCTTCGATCCCGACCGTTGCACGCAATGTGCGGGTGTCGGTGATATATTCGCGCGGGCCGCAAGCCACGCAGCGCCAGCGATATCCGATCGGTCGGCCGTAGTTGGCGTTGAGTGCTGCCGTGGCGGCAGGGAACGAGGCAACCAGTGCGTTGAAGATCGTATCGTACTGCGTCTTGGTGGACGGGGTCAGCGGGTAGGCTATGGGCAGGTTGCCAGTGTTGGCCGACAACTGCGGGTTGGAGAAGCTTTTGGCCGAATGCGCGTCCGAACCGGTAATTTCGCCGTAGAGCTGATTCCCGCCGCCCAAATTCACCGTCGCTTTGCCGTAATAGGTTAGCGTCTCGATCGGCTGCTGGATCACCGCCGCGCGGCCGGTATCCCAAGCGCACGCGTAGTACGCAGCAGGATTGGCCCACAGCTGCTCATCATAAGCCATGCCGCCGTCCATCGTCTGGCAGCCGGCCCCGCCTGGCAGGTCGAGCGGGTTGATTCCGCCGCCGACCGTATTGGCACCGTTGGGCGCGATCAGCGTCAAACCGTTGGTGAGTGTCGGGCCGTGGCTGTTAGCATTCGGGGTAGTCGGCGCGTAAGCCCCAATGTTGAACACCGTCGCGATCGGAGTGCCGCGGGTGTCGATCGACAGGCCCCGGTTTGGTTGGTTGCCATTGACAAACTTGCGCTGCGAGCCGCGCAGGAGTTCGTTCCAGCTGTACGAGACAGCGCCCATCACGTTGATGCCGTCAGTTTCGAGATCGCCGAACCCGGCCACGCCCGACAGGCGATAAATGTTGCCTCCGCCCTGCTCGGTGAAATCGCTCAGCCCGGCGAGGCTGACCCCCTGAAAGTTCTTCTTGGTGATGTAGTTGATGACCCCGCCGATCGCGTCGGTGCCGTAAATCGCCGACGCGCCGTCCTTGAGCACTTCGATCCGGTCGATCGCCGCAAACGGGATCTGGTTGACGTCGACCGCACCGCCCGAAAGGCCGTGCGCAGCGACGCGGCGACCGTTGAGCAGGATCAGCGTCGAGGCACTTCCCTGCCCGCGCAGATTGGCCGAGGAAACCCCGTTGGTGCCGCGCTGCGCGCCGCTAGTGACATCCGCATTTGACGCGAGGTTGTCCGCACCCGAGCCGTTAGCAGTGAGGAACATGGTCAGCTGCTCGGGGCTGGAGATGCCATTGCGCTCGATGGTCTGGTTGGTGATGATTTCGAGCGGGACCGAGCTCTTGGTTGGATCCTGCTTGAGCCGCGAGCCGGTGACCACGATCGGTGCGCTGCCGTTAAGTTCCTCGTCGGCAGCAGAGCCTGCAGGCGTGGTCTGGGCCAGCGCCGGTGCGGCAGCAAAAGCGATCAGCGAGGCCGAACTGCCGAGAACGATGCGCGCAAGAGTGCGAATTTTCATTAGTGGTACCCCCCGGTTCGACCCGCGGACATCGAGTCGAAAGCAAAAGCTTAGCGGGCGCAAGGCGCAGCGCCAGTCCCGCGACGTTGGACCCGATGGGTTACAAGCAAAAATCGAAATATGTGACAGGTCTGCAACAAGTGGGTTCGCTCAATTATTTGCGGCAAGCAGCAACAACACCGCCTCCATCGCGGGCACTGCAGACTGGCCGTCAGGCACATCGTTGGCGAAAAAGGAAAAGGTCAGGGTCTTGCCGCTGGCGGCGCGAAATGTGCCCGAGATCGCGTTGGTGGCGTTGAGCGTGCCGGTCTTGGCGATGAGGTTGGCTTCGAGCGGAGTGCCAACAAAGCGCTTCTTCAGCGTCCCATCCACCCCGGCAATCGGCAGCGAGGCGTACCATGCCTTGCCCCACGGCTGGGTCGCAACCCAGCGCAGCAGCATGACGGCAGCGCGCGGGGAGACGCGGTTGTAGGTCGACATGCCCGAACCATCGGAGAAATCGTAGCCCTCGCGCGGTATGCCAGCTTGGTCGAACACGGCGCGTTCAGCGGCGAGACCATCGGCGAGCGAGCCACTTCCTTCGACCAGCGCAATCCGCCGCAGCAGCAGCTCGGCGTGATGGTTCTGGCTGATTTTGTTGATGGTGGCGATATCTTCGGACAGTGGCGGCGGAGTCAGTCTGCCGAACGGTGGCCCAAACGAGATAAGTTCGTTCGATCGGGCCTGTAATTCCATCCGTTCATGCAAACCATCTGGATGCTTGAGGTCGCGATGAACAACCCGAATTTTCCCACCCACCGTTACCGCGCGCGCCTTCAACATCTGGGCAAAGGTCCAAGCAGTATAGTGGGCCGGATCATCGACCCCGATTCGCTCCTGCCATTCACCTGCATCGGCAGGAAATTCGCCATAGAGACGGTATTCGCGACCGTTAACTGTATGTTGCAGCCCAAGTTTGGTCTTACCTCCAGCCGGGACCATCACCGCCTCGTTACGGATGCTTACGTAGGGCGCGACGGCCAGTAACGGTGCATCGCCGGCTGGATTTGGTGTCACACGGACCAAAAGTTCGTTGCTATCAAGCGACAGCGCTGAGGCCGCAGTGGCATCGTTGCTGCCGATGTTGTTCCAGCTCATACCCGGGCTCCAACGCTGGTCCGGGAACAGGGTATCAACGCCCACAACGTCGCCGACCGCTCTCGTCTTCGTTGCTACCGCATCAGCCAGCGCTGCTAAGCAGTCGAGCAAGCAATCGGGCGCGGACGACATTCGCGCGTCGCCCTGACCCAGCAAAACCACATCGGGCGAGGTTTTGCGCTTGCCGACCAACAAAAAAACCCGCGTCCCCCCCGCCACATCCGGCTGATCCATCCCCGGCAGCAGCGCGTAAGCCGCAGCGGTGGTGAACATCTTGGTGTTCG
>JARXKR010000048.1 GCA_030271565.1 Pseudomonadota bacterium | reverse complement strand
AGGCCCAGCCCGGGGGCCAGCTCCATTGCGCCGTTCAATTTGACCACTTCGGCCTGTACGCCTTGCCGCTCGAAATAGCGGCGGGTCAGGTTGGGATACTTGCTGGCGACCCGCAGGTGGCTCGAATGTGCGGCGCTTTCGGCAGTTCCGGCCGGCTGGGCGAGCGACAGACGGCAATGACCGATGTCGAGATCGACCGGCGCGTAGAGATCGGGGTAGGCGAATTCCTCGACCACGTCCGATCCGACGATCCCGGCCGAGGCCGCGCCGTGCGCCACGAAAGTCGCCACATCGAACGCGCGAACGCGGATGATCCGCATGTCGCCGCCCGCGCAGGCGAACGACAGCGCGCGGTTGCTCTTGTCGTGAAAGTCCGCTTCGGGCACCACCCCGGCACGCGCCATCAGTGGCAGCGCCTCATCGAGGATGCGGCCCTTGGGTACGGCGAAGATCAGCGGCCGGGAATTTTGAGGGCTTAACATGGCTGGCGCGCATTAGGCGGGCCGGGGGGAAAGGGCAAGGATGGCAAAGGACTACCAGTTCATCGATGTGTATGCCAGCGGACCGGGCATCGTGGCTGCGGCTTTCGACAACCAGGTAGCCTATTGCACTGCGTCGGGCGCGACTGTGACCGCACGGATTGTCGCTGCATTGCGCGATCTGATTGAGCGCGGCGAGCGCGGAAAGCTGCTCGATGCGGTCCGTTCCTGGCCGGGCGCGCCGCTCGCCGACGCGTTGCCGCTGCGCCTCGCGGGCGGAATCCACGCACTTCGGCTCAAAGGTGCAGAACCGCAGTTAGAATCGATCTACACCGATCAGTCGGGGGTCGATGATGTCGCAATCGTCGCAGCAGCAATTCGCCATCACGAGGCCGAATTGCTGCCATGGCTCGACGGCCCGCCGCAGACCAACGAGGCCGGGCGCTCGGCCAATTTCATCGCTGCGATGTTGTGGCTGGCCGAGCAGGGTCTGCCGCCGCGCTTTCAGTGTCTCGAGATCGGATCGAGCGCCGGGATCAACCTGATGCTGGCGCGTTATCACTACGAACTGGCCGGAGTGCAGGTTGGGCCCGAGCCCGGCGCGATGCGGTTCGAGCCCAAGTGGAAGGGCAATCCGCCGCCTGATCGCCAGATCGAGATCGTTTCGACCAAAGGCTGCGATGTTGCCCCGGTCGACCTGACCGATCCGGTGCAAGCGCTGCGGCTCAAGGCGTACATCTGGCCCGAGCACACCGTGCGGTTCGAGCGGATGGATGCCGCCATTACCGAAGCAGCAAAGTCACCGCCCGATCTGGTCCAGATGAATGCCGCCGACTTCGTCGAGGCCGAACTGGCCAAGCCGCAGGAAGCGGGGACGACGCGGCTGCTGATGCATTCGATCGTCTGGCAATATGTCCCCGAAGATCAGCAGGCGCGCGTCACCGCAGCGATGGAAGCGGCTGGTGCGCGGGCCACTGCCGCACGCCCGCTCGCGTGGATTTCGCTGGAAGCCAACCGGGTGCTGCACGTTCACGAAATGACGGTGCGGCACTGGCCCGGCAGCGGCGAGCCGCAACTTCTGGCGCGCGCGCATCCGCATGGGGCGAGTATCGACTGGCTGGTTTGAGGTTGGACAGGAGAGGGCCGCAAGAATTCCGTTCGTGGTGAGGAGGGATTGAGCTCTTGCGAAAGCCCGTCTCGAACCACCCTGCGCAGCGCGTGGCCCTTCGAGACGCCCCTTCGCAAGAGCTCAGTGGCTCCTCAGGACGAACGGGGTTGGGGTTGCCGCAACAATTACTTTGCCTTCGCCGCTGCCTCTTTCGCCAGCCGAGCGGCGCGGCGTTTCTCGATCCCGGCGCGCAGCACCTTGCCGAGCCACCAGCCGCGCTGCTCCATCGCTTCGACCCACCCGCCGTGGAAGCTGCCCCATTCCCACACCGCGATTGCCACGAACAGCGCCGTGGTCGCGGTAAACAGCAGCAGCCCGGGCGGGTGGAGCAACCAGCCCCACACGCCCAGCAGCGTGGCCAGACCCAGCCCGTAAACGTGCGAAGCGGGATACCACGGATTGCCGCTCGAGATGCGTTTGAACCCGGCGAGGCCGGCGATGAACAACGCGGTTCCGCCAAACAGCACCGCGACGAACTGGGCGTGGACCGGATCGAAAGGATGGACCATGACCATCTCGTCGGCCACCGCCAGCACGATGATCCCGGCGACAATCGGGATATGCCAATAAGTGAACGCTTGCCGCGCGATCAAACCGGGTGCGGCGTGCTGTTCGATGTGCCGCGCCCCGCGCCGCGCGCCCATATCGAAATAGAGCCACCACATCGCAAACGATCCGACAAAGGCGTTAAGCAGCGCCAGATCGAGCCCCGGCTGGGGCTTCGCGGCAGCATAGGATGCGCCGGTGATGACCAGTCCTTCGCCCAGCGCGATGATGATGAACAGACCGCAGCGTTCGGCCATGTGGCTGCCCGATACGATCCAGTCCTGCGGCGTCGAACGGCCCATCCCCGGCACCCGGAAGAATGCGAACGGACCCGAATACTCGATCCCCAGCGCAAGCAGCCAGAGCCCGCAGCGGACCAGTGCATTGTCCTGCCACGCGCCCCAAATCCACAGCGGCGCAGTCGCCGCAAACCACACGGTTACGCGCAGCAGGTTGCGCCCGGCGCCCTGGTCTTCGCGCTCCATCACCCGGCTTACGTAAAAGCTGCGCCCGATCTGGATCGCGATGTAACTGACTGCAAAGGCCATCCCGCTCGCGCCGAACGCGGCCGGTATGGCAGCGGACATGATCAGGCTGCCAAGCATCACCGCGCCCAGCATCATGCGGTTAGGGCCGCGTTCGGGATCGATCCAGTTGGTCACCCAGGTGGTGAACATCCACGCCCACCAGACCGCGAGGAACAGCAGCGCGGTTTTGAAAGCGCCGAGCAGGCTAAGGTCAGCGAGCAGGAAGTGTGACAGTTGGGTAACCGCGAACACGAAGATCAGGTCAAAGAACAGCTCAAGGTTGCTGACCGCAGCAGGGCCGCCGTTGTGATTGCGCAGCAGTGAGCGGCGCGCCTTGGCCTCCGCCGCAGCAATCGCCGCGCCGATCCCGCCACCAGCGCGGCGCGGTTCAGCCGCCATCGGCAGTCCGCGCAAGGAACGCATCGAGCGCGGCGTTAAATTCGTCCGCCGCTTCCCACTGGACGAAATGGCCCGAGCCCGGAATGCGCGCGATTGTCAGATCGTCGATCAGCTCGTCCAGCCCATCGAGGTTGGCGGGGGGCAGGGCGAGGTCGTCCATCGCCCAGATCACCAGCGTGGGGATGGTCTGGTGGGGCAAAGGAAAGCGCTGCCAGTCATTCGGCAGCTCAAACGGGGCGTCCATATCGAGCACCGCGACCGGGCTGGCGCGGTACCAGTTGAGCATCGCGATCGCGGCCTCGCGGTTTTCCCAGTCAGCGAGCAACGCGGCGCGTTCTTCGGGCTCCATTTTCGGGTTGTCGCCCGGCTGGCCGAAGGCCTTGAGCAGCACGCCGAGCAGCCCGAACTGTTCGACCAGCGCGTCGCTGGCGGGATCGCGGAAGATCCGGAAGTACTGGCTCGCCTGACGCTGGACCCGGTTGGTATAGAGTAGCTCCGGAAACAGCACCGGATGCGGGGCATTGGCGATCACCGCGCGGGTGACGCGGCCGCTGTACTGCCCGGTGATCGCAACTCCCCAGGCAAGCGCGCCGCCCCAATCGTGACCGATGATCGTGAACTTATCGATTCCCAGCGCGTCAGCCAGCTGGAAGACATCGCCGATCAGTTTGTCGGGGGTGTAATTTTCCACGCCGGTCGGCTTGGACGAACCGCGATAACCGCGCTGGTCTGGCGCGACGCAACGGAAGCTGCCTGACAAATGCGCGATCTGGTGCCGCCAGGTGCGGTGGCTGTCAGGGAAGCCGTGGAGAAAAATGAGCGCGGGCGCATCCTTCGGTCCCACATCGACCACGTCGAGTTCGATCCCGTTGGCCAGCGCGACACGCTTCTGCTGCATTATTCAGCGCCCTCATTCATACGCTGGACGTAGCCGGCCGCCATGAACGCGCCGATCTGATCGAGCAGGGCATCGGGGGTGCGGCGTGCTTCGCCCATCGCCTTTTCAGCACCTTCGGCAACAATGATCTCACGGCTCCCGGCGAGCATTTCCTCGATCATCTGTGCGACGGCCACCGCCGGTTCGATCCCGTTGTCGATCACCTTGTCGCTGACCCCGCGCTTGTTGCCATCGGCGGTCAGCGCATTGCGCGAGACGTCGGTGCGCACCGATCCGGGATAGATGTTGTGCACCTGCAGCCCCAGATGCGCGACTTCGGCGCGCAAGGCGTCGCCGTATCCCGCAAGGCCGAACTTGGCGGCGCAGTAGGCGGTGCGCATCGGCACCCCGACCTTGCCGGCGATGCTCGAGATCATCGCAATCCGGCCCGAACCGCGCGCGACCATCCGCGGCAGCAGCGCCTGGGTCAACGCGATCGGCGCGAGCAAATCGACCGCGATGACCTGCTGATACACCCCAAAGCCGGTTTCCTGCGCCAGACTGCGCTGCGAAATCCCGGCGTTGTTGACCAGCAGGTCAATGCCGCCAGACCAGTCCCACGCCTGCTGTACAGCGGGCGGAATCGCGGCGTAGTCGGTGCTTTCGAACGGCAGCACCAGCACCTCGCCGCAATCGGCTGCGACTGCTTCCAGCGCAGCCACATTACGCCCCGACAAAACCACCCGCGCCCCTTGCGACGCCAGCCCGCGGGCGAGCGCTGCGCCAATCCCCGATGAAGCGCCAGTGATCCACGCGGCTTGTCCGGCAAATGTCATTCAGTTTCTCCCTGCTTAGCCTTTGCCGCTCTTGTCGCCAAACTGCTTGGCCGCCGCCAATAGCTCGGTCGGGAACATCGCGATGATCGTCGAATTGTGCTCGACCCCGATCTCGCTGAGCGTCTGCAAGCGCCGCAGTTCGAGCGCGCCGGGTACTTCGCCGATGGTCTTGGCTGCCTCGGCCAGTTTGGCGGACGCCTCGTTTTCGCCCTCGGCCTTGATGATCCGGGCGCGCTTTTCGCGGATCGCTTCGGCTTCGCGGGCGATTGCGCGCTGCATCTGTTCGGGAATGTCGAGGTCCTTGATCTCGACCGCATCGACCGTCACGCCCCATTGCTTGACGGTCTTGTCGAGCAATTCGAGCAGCCGCGCGTTGATCGAGGTGCGGTCTTTGAGGATCAGGTCGAGCTCGCTCTGCCCGATCGCATCGCGCAGCCCGGTTTCGGCAGCCTGGATCACCGCGCTGGTCCAGTCCATCACGGTGGTCACGACCTTGGCCGCGTCGACCGCGCGGAACCACAGCACTGCGTTGATCTTTACTGCGACGCCGTCGCGGGTCACGGTTTCCTGCGTCGCCAATGCGTAGGTGATCACGCGCTGGTCGATCTTCACCACCCGTTCGATGATCGGGATCAGCCAGAACCAGCCGGGGCCCTTGGTTTCCTTGAGCCGGCCGAGCCGGAACACCACCCCGCGCTGGTATTCCTGATTGATCCCGAAGCTCTTGAGCGCGAGCACAATGACCACAAAAATCGCGAACAGGCCAAAGCCGGAAAAAGCAGCAGGCATGATTACCCTCCTTATTCGCCGGGCGCAGTGGCCCGGATTGCCAGAGCATGGACCCGCGTGCCCGGAATGTCACCCAAGGCGCGGTTGACCAGGCGCTGCCGCTCGAGCCGCGAGGCACCGGCAAAGGCGGCGCTTTCGATCTCGACCGTGAAGTGCGATTCGCCCGATCCGTCGTCGCCCGAATGGCCGTGGTGCCGCGCGCTGTCGTTGATCACCGCAAGCCGGGTGGGGTTGAAGGCTGCGCTGAGCAGTTGCTCCATTTCGATTGCGAGAGGTCCTGCCATGGCTTCCCTTCTAGCCGATCAATCGCCATGTGGAAGGGGTGACTAACGATCGATTCCACGGGCGCAACGCTGGCATTGGCCGAAGCTGCGATGCGCCGGGTTGCGCCGACGCGGGTGAATTTCGCGCGCCCGGCCCGCGCGGGAGCTGCTTCGACGGCCCGGGCGACTATCGCTGGTACTGCCTTGATCACGTCCGCGCATTCAACGCCGGGTACAACTGGTTCGCGGGCATGAGCCCCGATGAAATCCTCGCCGCGCAGCACCCGGTGCACGGCTGGGACCGTCAGACCCGCGCCTTTTCGCCCACCGCCGGGATCGACGCCGCGCCGCGCTGGGCCGACTTTGCCGATCCGCTGGAGGCGATCAACGCGCGGGCCAGAGCCAGAGCGGCTGACATGAAACCCGCGCAGCGCGACGACGGCCGCCTGGTCACGCCCGACGAGCGGCGTGCGCTGTCAACACTCGGATTGCCGCTCGATGCCGACCGCCGCGCCTTGCGGATGCGCTACACCGACCTGGTCCGCACGCTCCACCCCGATCGCAACGGCGGCGATCGGTCGCACGAAGCGCGGCTGCAATTGGTGATCGAAGCTTATCAGCTGCTCAGGAAAGCTGCGGCGTTCGCTTGAACAGATAGAACATCGGTATCCCCACGAAAAAGATATGCGGGAACAGTCCGATCGCGAGCTTGACCCGGTCCGGATTGGGGAAGGGCAGGCCAAACCGGAAGTGCAAGACCAGTCCGTACATCGCGCAGTACAGCGCCAGCCCGTACAGCGTCCCGGCCTTCCACGGCGCCACGTCGCCAAGCGGGGTATTGCGCGCGAGCCACAGGCCGACTGCGGCCATCACCGCCATCAATGCAAAATGCACCGCGAGACCGGCCAGCACGCCCGGAGCACCCCACTGCTGTGCGCTATCGCCGAACGGACCCGATGCTACCCCGAGCCAGACTCCTGTGGTGCTGGTGCCGCGCAGCAGGGCGACCAGCGTTGCATAAAGCGCATCGAGCGTGCCGCACAGCAGCCATGCCTTGAGCCAGAGTTGCTTCATTGCTTCGCACCCCGCTGTTGAGTCAAATCTGGCCCGCCTACCCCAACCCCGCTCATGCTGAGCCTGTCGAAGCACTGTCCTTGTTCTTCATGCCTCCCGCGCGACCGCTTGAAGAAAAAACAATCCTTCGACAAGCGCAGGACGAACGGGGAAGAGGAGGGAAGATTATGTCCTAACTTCTTTCCTCATTCACCCTCGCACAGCGCCTTGAGCTGGTCAGCGACTACGCCCCAGCCTTCCTCAAAGCCCATTTCCTTGTGATGCGCCATGCTTTCGGGGGTCCAGTGGCGGGCACGGCCGGTATAGCGCGTGCCGCTGCCTTCGGGGGCGATCTCGAAGATGCCGAGCATGAACGGCCCGGACGGCTGCAGATCGCCCTCGATCGCGTCGGTGAAGGCAAAGCGCCTGCCTTCGTCCCAGGCGAGAACGAAGCCGGGATGCTGGTTGGTTTCACCATCGGGGCCGAACATCGCCACTTCGGACTTGCCCCCGGCGAAGCGGTCCATCCGCTTGACTTCGGCACGCCAAGGCTTGGGGCACCACCATTCGTTCATCCGATTGGTCATCACGTCCCAGACCTTGTCGGGGGCGGCATCGATCAGGCGGGTGACGGACAATTCGTACATGCTGCTAGCTCTCCTCAATCCCGGTCGGGCGCGCCAAGCGGGAAGTAGTGACGATAGGGCCGCGCGTCATCGACGCAACGGGCAACCGGGGGCAGCGCCAGCAAATGCGCGCGCCAATCGCGCAACCGGGCGAACTGCGCCGACCGAACTGTCGGGGAAGATTGCGGCATAGAATGTCGCGGCCTCCTCGGCGGTGCCGTCGTACCACAGGCACAGAGTAACTCCGGTCATTGCTTGGCCTCCTGGATCAGCTGGTTGTCGATCGCCTTGGCGGCCTTGTAGGCGCTGCGTGCCTGGAACCGTTCGGCGTAGGCGACGAAGCTTTCGCGCGGCGGGATCGAGCCGAAATTGAGCCCCCAGTCGATCTGGCTGCCGACATATACGTCGGCCATGGTGAAGCGGGGTCCGCAGACAAAGTCGTGGTCGGCGAAGTGGTTATCAAGTGTATCGAGGACGCGTTCGAGGCTCCCGAAGCCGACCATGCCCTCACGCTCTGCCGGCACCTCCCAGTTCATCGAGCGGCCGACGATCGCCTGTTCGACCGGGCCCGCAGCGAAGAACATCCAGCGGTAATAGTCGGCCAGCTCGGCGTCGCTGGGGAGCAGTCCGGCCTCGGGCTCGCTGTCGGCGAGGTAGGCGCAGATTGCGGCGCATTCGGTCACCACCCGTTCGCCGGTTTCGCTGCGATGGATCAGCGTCGGCACCTTGCCCATCGCATTGGCGGCGAGCAGCGCGGAGGGCTTGTCGGCCCAATCGACCAGCACCTGATCGTACCCGACCCCGGCCTCGTGAAGCGCCCACCGCGCAATCTGGCCGCGCGACATCGGGTTGGTGAAAAGGGTGTAGGCGGCCATGGGGAACTCCTGCGCAGTCGGAACAAAAAGGCAACTTGCGCGTGTCAGCCAAGCGGGTCAAGCGCCATCATTTGCTGCCGACCAGACTGAACATTGCACCCTGTGGGTCGATCCCCTGCAGTGTCCAAAGGCCGCCTGGCACTTCCATCGGACCATTGATTACCTGGCCGCCATTGGCAATCACGGCGGCCAGCGCGGCCTCGATGCTGGGCACCCAGAAATAGTGCGACCATGCCGACAACGGGACTTGCGGCAGCTTCGGCATGATTGCGCCCACCCTGACGCCGTCGTGGGCGATGAACTGGTATGTGCCCATCTCGCCCATGTCCATCGGCTCGGGGAGGGTCCAGCCGAACTGCCCGGTGTAGAACGCGATCGCCGTGACGGCATCGCCCGCCATCAGCTCGTTCCAGCCGCCGTGGCCGGGGTTGGGCAATGCGGCAAATGCGGTACTCTCGCCCCCGCCGGGAGGCGGATTGGGGGTCATCACATAGAACGGCGCGCCGCCCGGATCGGAGACCATCGCGACGCGGCCAGTACCCGGAATGTCGAACGCCGGAAGGAGTGATTTGCCACCCGAGGCGGTAATGGCCGCGACGCTGGCATCGACGTCGTCGACACCGATATAGCCCAGCCAGCACGGGTGTGCACCGTGATCGGCCATGTCAGGAGTCAAGCGCATCACTCCGCCCGTCAAACTGCCGTCGGGATGAACGATCATCCTGTAGTCCATCTCGCCGGTCGGCTTGGCGTCGATGTTCCAACCAACCACCGCGTCGTAGAACACCTTCGAGCCATCGGGATCTGGGGTCATCAATTCGTACCAGATCCAGCTGCCCTGCAAGGTTCCCATTGTCTCTCTCCTCAAGCCTTCAGTTCGATCACCGGACTGAACCCGCCCCAGATCATCCGTTTGCCGTCGAATGGCATCGGGTTCCTGGCCGGGTCCATCTGCGGGTCGGGGTTGGCGGGGTCCATCATCTTGGCGTAGCTCGCATCGCGGGCGGCCTTGTCGGGCCATTCGATCCAGCTGAACACCACGCTTTCGTCAGGCGTGGCCTGCACTGCCTTGCGAAAATCAGTCATGGTGCCGTCGGGCACGTCGTCTTCCCAGCATTCGACGACGCCGATTGCGCCAAATTCGATGAACATCGGATCGGCATTTTTCGCATGATCGATGAACTTCTGTTTGTTGCCCTTGGGCACCGCGATCACGAAACCGTCGATATAGCTCATGACGCGGCCTCCTCGTGTACTCCGGCTTCGGCAGTGGCCGGATCCATCCAGAACGGCTCCCAGATGTGGCCGTCGGGATCGGCGATGGTGCGCTGGTACATGAAGCCGTGATCTTCGGGCGGATTGACGTCGATCTGGCCGCCGTTCGCGCCGCCGACCTCAACCAGCCGGTCGACCTCAGCCCTGTCGTCGCAAGTCATTGCCAGCGAGACCTCGCTCGAGCCGGAATCGGGGATCGGGCGGGTGGTGAAGCTCTGCCACTTGGCATGGCTCAGCAGCATCACGTAGATCGTGTCGGACAGGATCATGCACACCGCGGTATCGTCGCTGAACTTGGGATTCCGCTCCATTCCCAATGCGCTGTAGAAGGCCTGCGACTTGGCCAGGTCAACGACCGGGAGGTTGATGAAGATCATCTTGGGCATGGTTCATTCTCCGTGGTGATCGATCCGAACAGCATTTCGAGATAGCGCCGCAGGTGGAGCAGGTGTTCGCGCGCCGAAGCGGCCGCGCGATTCTCACCCTCGGCCTTGGCCAGCACGAACGCGCCCTGGATTACCGCCTGAATGTGAC
This sequence comes from Pseudomonadota bacterium, assembly GCA_030271565.1. Lineage (GTDB taxonomy): Bacteria > Pseudomonadota > Alphaproteobacteria > Sphingomonadales > Sphingomonadaceae > Novosphingobium. Next base: position 3,309 of record JARXKR010000048.1, on the reverse strand, counting down.
GGGCCAGCGAACCGGGCGTCATCCCGCTTGCGCCGGACTGGGCCAAGGCTGCGGCAAGATCGTCCTCCAAGGCCTCCGCGTTGCCCAAGATACTGGAATTGCACACTGCGCGGATCGGATCGCTCGACAGGAACACCTCCTGCACCATCGTCCCGGCGATGCAGCTGAAGCTTTCGACGGGCCCGGAGATCAGCTCGATTCTGAGGTCGATATAGCCAAGCACCCGTTCGACCGGATCGGCATGGTGGTGAAACGGTGCGGAGGCGAAGAACGCGCCGGTCGAGCTCGACCAATAGTCCGCCAGAGCGACGCCGAGTGCTTCTTTCGAGGCGAAATGATGAAAGAACGCGCCCTTGGTCACGCCGGCCTCAGCGCACAACTGTTCGAGCGAAGTGCCGGCGAAGCCCTGCCGCCGGACAAGCTTCACCCCCGCTTCGAGCAGTTTGTCGCGGGCCGATGAGGGGGCGGTGCGAAAGGGTTGATTCGGGATCATCGGGGTCAACACACCGACCGGTTGGTATGTTGTAAATAGTGCGCGACCGATTAACCGGAAATTTGCCGTGTCCGTGTATCGGGAAATACAAATGGCGGGTTTTCGGGACATTTTACTGCGGCTTTTCGTCGTTGTGCTGATCGCGGTAGGGGCGAGTACTGCAGCGCGTGCTGACATTGCGGTCACGACTTGCGTGGCACCACTGACTGGATCGCCGGCCGAGGCGGCAAGCCACCGATTCGATTGCGATGGCGCGCAACACCGCCTCGGTTCGGGCGATTTCGCCGCACAGCTGCGATTCAAGCCATTCCAGCCCGATCCGTCCGATCCGCTGGTCCTGCGCACCACCAGCGTATGGCAGGAAGGGGAGCAAATCACCTTCCGCTATGGCGACGAGACCACCGCGCAAGTGGCCTTTGATGCCAGCAATGCGCGGCATTTCATGACCATCGGGGCAATCTTCGAATTCCCCATTCCGGTCCGCGCCGCGCCGCTCACCGGGATCGACATCAAGATCAAGGACAGCGCCAACTGGCGCGGGGTGGTGGTCGGCGCGCATTTGATGACCGCCAGTCAGAGTTACCGGCTGCAATCGTGGCTGGTTGCGCTTTACGCCGCGTTCGGCGGGTTGTCGCTGGCGCTGCTGGCCTACAACCTGGCGCTGTGGTCGGTGCTGCGGCACCGCTTCCAGCTGTCCTACGCGGCGATGGTCAGCGCGCTGATGGCCTATACCTTCACCTCGTCGAGCGTCGCGATGCTGGTCATCCCGCCGCTCGCCAATAATGACCGGCTGCGGCTCAACTATATGTTTCTCGCGCTCGCTGCGGTGGCATCGATCCGGTTCATGGTCGATTTCTTCGGGCCGCAGGTCTTCCAGCCGCGGCTCCGGCGGCTGGCCGCGCTGGTCTGCTCGGCAACGCTGTTGAGCGCGCTGGCCTTTGCCTTGCTCGCGCCGTGGCAGGGGTTCTGGCTCGACCGAATCTACTTTGCCGGGTGCTCGGCCGCGCTGCTGCTGGTGGTCCCGATCATCTACGCCGCATGGCGTGCCCGGGTTCGCAACCTTGGCCTGTTTGTCATCGCGTGGAGCGCGCCGGTCGTGGCATCGATTGCGCGTGCGGCGTACGGGATCGGGTTGCTCGATTACAGCTTCTGGCTCGACAACGGCAACCTGATCGCGCTTTCGATCGAATCGCTGCTCTCGATCATGCTGATCGTGACGCGGCTGCGCGATCTCTATTCGGAGCGCGACCAGGCCAAGGCCGGGGAGCTATCCGCGTTGCGATTGGCCAGTTCCGACCCGCTGACCGGGCTGCTCAATCGCCGGGCCTTTATCGATCATGCAATCGGGCGCACCGAGCCGCACCGGCTGTTCCTGATCGACATCGATCACTTCAAGGCGATCAACGACCGGATCGGCCACGATGCCGGGGATGAGGTGCTGCGCGAGGTGAGCAAGGCGATTCAGGAGTGCCGGCCCGACGACAGCCTGGCGGTGCGGCTGGGCGGCGAGGAATTTGCCCTGCTGGTACCGCTGCGGCTGCAGCGCCAGTGTCCGCCCGACCGGCTGCTCGCGGCGATCCGCCAGCGCAAGATGCCGATGAACTGGCAAGTCACCGTCAGCGTCGGCTTCGTCGACGGCCGGATAACTTCCGAAGAGGACTGGCGGCGGCTTTACCGGCTCGCCGATACCGCGCTTTACCGGGCCAAAGCCGATGGCCGCGACCGTGCCTGCCGCGCCACCGATTTCGGCGCGACCAAGGTGGCCTGAGCGCTTAACCGCCGATTTTGGCCATGATCGAGGCCTCGCGCGCCGCCACGTCCTGCCACGCGGGCCTTGCGCAGATCCGGGCGTACCAAGCTGCGGTGCGGGGGTGCGTCGCGGCCTTGGGTTCGAACCCGACGTAGCCAAGCGTGCGAAACACCGAGGCGAGCGCGATATCGCCAATGCTCAAAGCGTCGCCGGTCAGCCAGCCGTCTTCCGGTATCGCGTCTTCGGCATATTCAAGGATCGGGACCAGCTCGGCTTCGCCTTGCCTGGCTGCGTCCTCATCGCCCGGCAGCCCGAGGAACTTGGGGCCAACGAAACGGTTGAATACGATCTTTCCGCCCGCCGGGGTCAGGATCGTATCGGCAAATTCCTCGTACCAGATCGCCTTGCCCTTTTGCCGGGCATCGCCGGGCAGCATCGGCGGGTCGGGATGCAGCGCATCGAAATAGGTCACGATTGCAGTCGAATCGGCCAGCGTAAAATCGCCGTCCTGCAGCGCCGGGATTTTTCGAAACGGACTGGCGGCGAGGAATTCGGGCGAAGGGCTCGCGGGATTGCTCAGCACCGTCTCCACCGCGATGCCCTTTTCCGTAGCGACCAGATGGACCTTGCGGACAAACGGTGACAGCGGGAACCCAAAGACCTTCATCGAACCTCTCCCAGTTGAGTCGTCTTTTGCAACGCAAACCGTATTGCAGCATCGCGCCCGCGCGTATAGGCGGTGCAGCGCCATGACTGACATTCCCAACGCCCAGCCGGGCACCGCCTCCGACACCATCCTGTCCGCGCCCGACCGCACTGTTTCAGTGCGCGAGCTGTTCGGGATCGATGTCGACATGATGGTCCCGGCCTTCTCCGAAGCCGATGAGCGCGTGCCCGACACCGATGGCTCCTATGTGTTCGATCCCGATACCACGCTGGCGATCGTGGCAGGCTTTGCCTTCAACCGCCGGGTGATGGTCCAGGGCTATCACGGCACCGGCAAGTCGACCCACATCGAACAGGTCGCCGCCCGGCTCAACTGGCCGTGCATCCGCATCAACCTCGA
>JARXKR010000258.1 GCA_030271565.1 Pseudomonadota bacterium | reverse complement strand
CCCACGCTCGACGAAGTGCCTTACCCGGTGAAGATGGAACCGAACCTGGTGGTCGAATTCTATTCGCGCTAAGGTTCGCAGGCTTCGCAATTCAAACGGGGCGGTCCTGCGGGGCCGCCCTTTTTGTTTGCGTGTTTTAATCGGCCGGTTAACAAGGTCGGCAGATAGTCACCCTTGGGGGGAAATCATGGAATTCGACGAAGTCGTCATGGGCCGCCGCTCGATCCGCGGCTATCTCGACAAGCCCGTGCCGCGCGAGCTGATCGAGGAAATCCTCGCCTTGGCGATACGCGCGCCGAGTTCGATGAACACCCAGCCGTGGCATTTCCACGTGATCACCGGCGAACCGCTCGCGAAAATCCGCGCCGGCAACACCGAACGGATCCTGGCGGGCGAGCCTGACAGCCGCGAATTCCGCAAGGGCGTGCCGTTTGCCGGGGTCCACCGCGAACGCCAGATCGGCGTCGCCAAACAGTTATTCACCGCGATGGGCATCGCGCGCGACGATCCCGCCGCCCGGCAAGACTGGGTGCTGCGCGGCTTCCGCCAGTTCGACGCCCCGGTCTGCGTGATCATCACCTATGACCGTGCCTGCGACGGCAGCGACGACAGTCCGTTTGATTGCGGCGCCGTCGCCACCGCGCTGGTCAACGCCGCTTGGTCGCGCGGGCTAGGCTGCGTGATCAACAGCCAGGGGATCATGCAAAGCCCGGTGGTGCGCGAACACGCGCATATCCCCGACGATCAGGTGATCATGAAGAGCATCGCGCTGGGCTGGCCGGATGAGAGCTTTCCGGCAAATGCGGTCGTGTCCGAACGCAAGAGTGTGGACGAGGCAGCGGTGTTTGTCGGGTTCGACTAGTCTGCCGGCAGGCCAAACGCCTTGCGCAAGAATGCGTCGGAATCGTGCAGCACCTGCGTCCGGGCTGCAGGGCTGCGCAACTGGTGGTCGAGCCCCTTGAACTCGACATAGGTCACCTGCTTGCCCGCACCGCGCAGGCGGCTTTCCATCAACTGCGATTCCCCGACTCCGACGTTCTGGTCGAGCGTGCCATGGAACAGCAACACCGGCGCTTTGAAGCGTTCGACATTCTGCGCCGGCGAACCTTCGCGGATATGCGGTCCGCGGCCGATGAACGCATCGACCTGCGGGAAATTGGTAAAATCCTTCGATTCTTGGCGCAATCGCTCGAGGTCGGTCACCGGCGCGATCGCCACCACCGCCTTGAACAGATCGGGATCGAGTGCCGAGCTTTGCAGGGCCGCGTAACCGCCATAAGACCAGCCGACGATCCCAAGCTTGTCCGGCGCGGCGATGCCCGACGATACCAGCCACCGGCCGGCATCGTTGACGTCGCCGATCGCCACCCGCCACGATTTGAACCCGTTCTCCTGATACCAGGCGTTGCCGTAACCGGTCGATCCGCGGAAGTTGGGCTGGAGCACGGCATAACCGCGCGCGGCGTAGAACTGCGCAAGCCAATCGAAGCCCCATTCATCGCGCGCGCCCGGCCCGCCGTGCGGCATGACGATCGCCGGCAGGCCCTTGCCATTGCTGCCCGCCGGCAGGGTCAGGTACCCGGGAATGGCAGTACCATCGGCGGCGGTGTAGGTCACCGGCTTGACCACCGCGAGCGGGATCTGGTCGAGCTGGCTGCGCACCGGCAGCAGCTCATCAAGATGCTTGGTAGCCTTGTCGAACAGGTAAAACATCCCGGGATTGGTGTCGCTCCAGGCGAGCAGCAACAGCTTGCTCTCATCCTGGCTGGCATCGATGATATCGACGTTGGGCTTGCCCGGCAGTGCCTTGCTGAGCGCAGCGCTCAGCGTCTTGAGCTCCGGATCGAAATATTCGATCGTGCGGCGTTCGGTCGCATAGCTGGCGCCAACCACCCGCTTGTTGCGCCCGATCGTAACCAGTTCATCGACATCGACATCGCCGCGGGCAAGGACCAGATCGCGCTTGTTGGTGCCATCGAGCGCAATGCTGAACAGCGCCACCCTGTCTTTCTCGTCATCGAAGCCAAACACCACGTTGCGCTTGGGGTCGACCGCGACCGGAGAAAACCCGCCACTGCCTTGATCGGTCAGCGAAACGTTGGAAAGCGCTTGCCAATCCTTCGAATCCGCGCGCCGGTAGTAGAACTTGAGCTTGTTCCCGTCATAGCCCGACGAGGTGGTGTCCCGGGTTTCCATGATCCTTACGTTACCGTGGCCATCGGTCAGGTAATCGACCGCCTGCTTGTTCGGACTTTCATACCGCACCCGCTTCAGTGTGACGGTGTCGACCAGATCGATCCCCAACCCTGTTGCTTGGCTGCCGAGATGGCTGCCGATCTGGTCATCGGGGATATAGACGTGAGTCATCAGAACCTGGCCGGGTTTGCCCGCAACATCCCAGTCGAGCACGTAGCCGCCATCCTGCAGCACGCCGTGCGAATTGCTGTTGGTTTCCTTGGTCAGCTTGACGACGTTGCGCCCATCGATATCCAGACCAAACATACGCGAAAAGCCGAGCAA
>JARXKR010000257.1 GCA_030271565.1 Pseudomonadota bacterium | reverse complement strand
GCCGCTGCGGGCATCAGGAAATGCGCGAATTTCCATGCCCCCAGCGCAATCGTCAGGTCGTAGGTCGGCAGACCAGGATTGAGCACCGCGCCGCTATCGCTCTGCACCCCGCTCGGCAGGTCGACCGCGATGTGTTGGCGGTGCGTTGCGGCGAGGCGGGATAGCAAGGCGAACAGCTCATCCGAAAGCGGCCGGGTAAGACCGGTGCCGAACAGGCAATCGACCAGTATGTCGCCATGTGGCGCTGCCGATGGTCCGAGCACCTCGCCTTTGAACAGGCTGCGAGCAGTCCGAGCTGCATCGGTTTGCGGGTCTGCCGCTGCCACCACGGTGACCGCCAAACCCCGCTCGCGCAGCGCCTGCGCGATCACATAGCCATCGCCGCCGTTGTTGCCGGGGCCGCACAGCACGGTTACGCTGCGTCCTGCAGCCATGCGCCAGACCCACTCAGCCGCGCCTTGCCCCGCGCGCTGCATCAGTTCATCGACCGAAGTGCCGCCATCGATCAGCGCCTGCTCGGCGCTGCGCATCTGCGCGGCGGTGAGGACCCAGTCAGGGCTTGGCATGCGCCGGGATCACGAAGCGGTCCTGCCCGAGGATCACTTCGAACCGGTCCCCCTTAAGCGCCGACTGCGATTGGTCGGCCCCGTCGGCGGCGAGCAGCTGCTGGCCGTCCTTGCTCACTTCGAAGCGGTGGAAGGCTCCATCGGGCAGCCGCACCACGATCACTTGCGTGGCGTCAACTGTGCTACGTTCGACCGTGCAATCGGGCTTGAACTGCTGCGTTCCGCCGAGCGCGCAGGCGATGGTCTCGCCTTCTGCCTGCTTCACCACCCCGCCCTTGCTGCATGCGGCGAGGAGGAGCGTCAGGCCAAGGCAGCGCGCGGCCTTCGACAGGCTCAAACTGAGCGGGGATTGGGGTTTTAATTGGAGCCAAACTCCAACAACCGCTCGTGCTGAGCCTGTCGAAGCACACGCGCCAACCTCGCCCAGCATCACTTAACCCCCAGCTGCGACACATCGCGCACCGCGCCGCGCGCGGCGCTGGTGGTCATCGCGGCATAGGCCTTGAGCGCGAGCGAGATCTTGCGCGGGCGCTCTTCTACCGGATGCCAGCCCTTGGCATCCTGCGCGGCGCGGCGATGGGACAGTTCCTCGTCGCTGACTGCGAGGTGAATCGTGCGATTTGGTATATCGATCTCGATCCGGTCGCCCGGCTCGACCAGCCCGATCGTTCCGCCGTCGGCTGCTTCGGGCGAAACGTGCCCGATCGACAGCCCCGAAGTGCCGCCCGAAAACCGCCCGTCGGTGAGCAGCGCGCAGGCTGCGCCGAGGCCCTTCGATTTGAGATAGCTGGTCGGATAGAGCATTTCCTGCATCCCCGGCCCGCCCTTGGGCCCTTCGTAGCGGATCACCACCACGTCGCCCGCAACGACTTGCCCGGTCAGTACTGCGGTGACGGCGTCGTCCTGGCTTTCGTAAACCTTGGCCGGCCCGGCGAACTTGAGGATGCTGTCATCGACCCCGGCGGTCTTCACGATGCAGCCGTCGAGCGCGATGTTGCCGTAGAGCACCGCCAGCCCGCCATCCTGGCTGAAAGCGTGGGCCGCGCTGCGGATCACGCCGTTTTCGCGGTCAAGATCGAGCTCGTCCCAGCGGCGCGACTGGCTGAACGCGGTCTGCGTCGGCACGCCTCCGGGGGCAGCCTTGAAGAAGGTCTGCACGCTGTCTGAATTGGTCTGTTTGATGTCCCATCGGCTCAGCGCCTCGCCCATCGAGCGGCTGTGGACGGTCGGCAGATCGGTGTGGAGCAGTTCGGCGCGCGCCAGTTCGCCCAGGATCGCGGGGATTCCGCCGGCGCGGTGGACGTCCTCCATATGAACGTCGCTCTTGGCCGGGGCGACCTTGGTCAGGCACGGCACCTTGCGGCTGAGCCGGTCGATATCGCGCATGGTGAAATCGATCCCGGCTTCGTGCGCGGCGGCGAGCAGGTGGAGCACGGTGTTGGTTGAACCGCCCATCGCGATATCGAGGCTCATCGCGTTTTCAAACGCTGCGAAGCAGGCGATGTTGCGCGGCAGGGCGCTTTCATCGTCCTGCTCGTAATAGCGGCGGCACAGATCGACCACCAGCCGCCCGGCTTCGAGGAACAGCCCCTTGCGGTCGGAATGCGTGGCGAGCTGCGAACCGTTGCCCGGCAGCGACAGCCCCAAGGCCTCGGTCAGGCAATTCATCGAATTGGCGGTGAACATGCCGCTGCACGATCCGCAGGTCGGGCAGGCCGCGCGCTCGATCGCGTCGACGTCTTCGTCCGAAATCCGCTCGTCGGCGGCTGCGACCATCGCATCGACCAGATCGATTGCTACCTCTTTCCCGGCCAGCACCACCTTGCCTGCCTCCATCGGCCCGCCCGAGACGAACACCACCGGAATGTTGATCCGCAGCGCCGCCATCAGCATGCCCGGCGTGATCTTGTCGCAGTTGGAGATGCACACCATCGCATCGGCGCAGTGCGCGTTGA
>JARXKR010000256.1 GCA_030271565.1 Pseudomonadota bacterium | reverse complement strand
GCCTCTGGCCCCTGCAATGCCAGCAATGCCCGGTCATCAAGGTGGTTGAGCGTAATCTCGTCGGGCAAATGTTCGCGCAGATGCGCGATGTCGTCCCACTTGGTCGCGCCGTTGACTACAACGTACAGGCTTTCCGGCCAGCGCGAGACCATGAGGTCGTCAAGCACTCCGCCGCTCTCGTCGAGCAGCAGCGAGTACCGCTGCATGCCGAGTTTCAACGTCGACAGATCGATCGGCAGCAGCGCTTCGACTGCGGCATCTACGCCCTCGCCCGACAGCTCGAGCTGCCCCATGTGCGACACGTCGAACAACCCGGCGTGCTCGCGCGTCCACAGATGTTCGGCGATGATGCCCTCATACTGCACCGGCATGTGATAACCGGCAAATTCGACCATCCGGCCGCCGCGCGCGCGGTGCCAGCCATCGAGCGGCAGGGTTTCAATTTCCAGTTCTTCGAATTGGTCTTCAAGGTCGGACACAGGACAGGGCTCCGCACAGGACAAAAATGTCTCGTGCCCCCTCTGTCACGGAAACCTGAGAGCTTTCCCCGGGCAATTGGGCCCAGGTTACCCCTTCGGCGGCCCCCGCATGATCGCGGGAACACTTTCCAGAGCGTCGCTATCGACCCACGCGGTCCGTTTGCCTGAGAGATTCCGGGGCGGTTGCTCCTTCGGCGCCCAGTTCTTCGACCCTTGGAGGACGAATCACCAGAGCTCTCCCGCGCGATCAGCGACTCTGGCGGAATGGCTGGAAGGGGTGGGAGAGTCAACGCCACAGGAAAGATACTCCCCCCATGGGGGAGGTGGGCCGCCGCAGGCGGGTCGGAGGGGGGCTGAACCAGAACAGCCGCAGTAGCGGCTGCGCGCTGCCGCGCGTTATTGGATCGAGCCCCCTTCCGTCTCGCTGCGCGAGCCACCTCCCCCAAAGGGGGAGTTTCTGTATTACCCCGCGCGGCTCGCTGCCCTCAAAATCGCGTCGTGTTCGAACACGAACCGCCCGGCCATCTTCTCGCGGGTCAGGCCGACGATGGCCCGCGCGACAACATCGGCCTTGATCGAGCGATACTTGGCGTAAGCCCCGTGCAGCGCCAGATCGAGCAACGGGCTGGCGATCATCCCGAGCCGTTCAGCCGGGCGCAGTTCATCGCGGGCCCCGCGCAACAGGCCGGGGCGGAGCAGATCGAGCCGGGGCACGCCGACCTTGCCGAGCTGCTGCTCGACCTCGCCCTTGACCCGCAGGTAAAAATTCTTCGCCATCGGATCGGCACCCACCGATGAGATCGCGATCATCTGGCGCATCCCCGCCGCCTTGGCGGCCTTGGCGCAAGCAATCACCAGCGTCTCATCGACCGCGCGGAACGCCGCCTCGTCCTTGCCCGACTTGCGCCAGGTGGTGCCCAGCGCAGAGACCAGCACATCGGCGTTGGTCGCAGCGATCGCATCAGCCCAATTGGCGGGATCGGCGAGCAACACTTCCATCCTTGCGCCGGGCGGCAACTGCAGTTCGCGCCGCGCCACTGCGACGATCCTGAGGTCGGCGCGGCCAACCGCCAGCCGGATCAGGCTCATGCCGACCATGCCCGACGCCCCGACCAAGGCAATCCGCGTCGGCTTAGACATGGCGCAGATCTTCCGGAGTCTCGCCATAAATCCGCGCGTGCGCGGCGATGGCGTAGCGGTCGGTCATCCCGGCGATGAAATCGGCGATGTGGCGGCTGCGCGCAGGTTCTTCGGCCGGCATGCGAGCGGCCCAGCCCGGCTCCATCAGCGCGGGGTTCTGCGCATAGGCGGCGTAGAGCTCCGCCGTGACCGCGCGGGCGCGATTGGCGGTCCGGAGCTGCTGGGGGTGGTGATAGAGCGCATCGTACATAAAGCTTTTCAGGCGGCGTTCCTGCTCAGCCATCGGCGGCGAAAAGGCCACGCTCGCCCGCCCTGCGCCGCGCACATCCTCCACCGATCCAAACTCCCGGACCCGCACCGAAGTCTCACCGATAACGTCGTTGACCATCAGCCCGATTTGCCCGCGCACCAGTTCGCGCAGGCGGCGGTCTTGCGGGGCCAATGGAAACTTGCGTTCGATCGCGCGCCACTGGTCGGCGACGAAATCGAGCGTCAGCAACTGATCGAGTTCGAGGAACCCGGCGCGCAGACCATCATCGATATCGTGATTGTCATAGGCAATGTCGTCGGCCAGCGACGCGACTTGCGCCTCAAGACTGGGCCAGGTGGTCAGATCGAGCGGATAGGCGGCATCGAGCTCAGCCAGCGCCCACGGCACCATGCCGAGCGGGCCGTTGTGCTTGGCCAGACCTTCGAGCACCTCCCAGCTGAGGTTGAGCCCGTCGTGTTCGCAGTACGGGCTTTCGAGCCGCATCAGCACGCGCAGGCAGTGCGCGTTGTGATCGAACCCGCCCCACTTGAGCAGCGCGTTGCCCAGCGCTTCTTCCCCCGCATGCCCGAACGGCGGATGGCCGATATCGTGCGCGAGACACAGCGCTTCGGTCAGGTCCTCGTCGATCCCCAGTGCGCGCGCGAT
>JARXKR010000255.1 GCA_030271565.1 Pseudomonadota bacterium | reverse complement strand
AGGTTCTGGATCGCGACGTCGTGGACCACCTGATCGTAGGCGCGCTGGAGGAAGGTTGAATAAATTGCGCAGAACGGACGCATGCCTTGCGCAGCAAGCCCGGCAGCAAAAGTCACCGCGTGTTGTTCGGCAATGCCGACATCGAAGCTGCGGTCAGGATGGGCCGCCGCGAACTTGTCGACCCCGGTGCCCGAAGGCATGGCCGCAGTGATCGCGCAGATGCGTTCATCGCTCTCCGCCAGCTTGGCCAGCGTTTCGCCGAACACATTCTGGTAAGCAGGAGCACCGGGGGCGGCCTTGGTCTGCTGCCCGGTGATCACGTCGAATTTTTGCACTCCGTGGTACTTGTCCGCACTGGCTTCGGCGGGTGCGTAGCCCTTGCCCTTTTGCGTAACAACGTGGACCAGGCACGGACCCTCGGCGGCATCGCGGACATTTTCCAGGATCGGGATCAGCTGCTCGAGGTTGTGCCCGTCGACCGGGCCGACATAGTAGAACCCCAGCTCCTCGAACAAGGTTCCGCCCATCGCCATGCCGCGCGCGAATTCATCGGTCTTCTTGGCGGCGCGGTGCAGCGGCTCGGGCAACTTGCGCGAGATGCGCCGCGCGATGTCGCGCAGCGAGAGGAACGGGCGCGAGGACACCAGCCGCGCGAGATAAGCGCTGAGCCCGCCCACCGGCGGCGCGATCGACATGTCGTTGTCGTTGAGGATCACCACCAGCCGGTTGCCTGCGACAGCTGAGTTATTCATCGCCTCGTAGGCCATGCCGGCGCTCATCGCGCCGTCGCCGATCACCGCGATGCCCTTGCCCGCGCGCCCGGCGAGCTTGTTGGCCACGGCAAAGCCCAGCGCGGCGGAAATCGAAGTCGAGCTGTGCGCGGTGCCGAAGGCGTCGTATTCGCTCTCGCTCCGTTTGGTGAAACCCGACAGGCCGCCGCCCTGGCGCAAGGTCGGCATCCGGTCGCGCCGACCGGTCAGGATCTTGTGCGGATAGGCCTGGTGGCCGACATCCCAGACCAGCCGGTCGTTGGGGGTGTTGAACACGTAGTGGATTGCCACGGTCAGCTCGACCACACCAAGGCCGGAACCAAGGTGCCCGCCGGTCTGCCCCACGGCAGAGATCATCTCTTCGCGCAATTCGTCGGCCAGCTGGCGCAGCTGGTCGGGACGAAGCGCGCGCAGCTGGGTCGGGGTCGCTACGGTATCGAGCAGCGGAGTTGCCGGAATAGCATTCATCGATGGGGCATTACACCGCTTGTCTGGGCCTGTCGAATGGAGAGCGGGTGCAGGCTTGGTGCAGGTTGACTTGGAAACTGGTAGTGCGGAATACGAAGCGATGGAGCTTTCTCACCGCCTCGCCACATCTGCCGATACCGATGCGATTGCAGCGCTGATGGAGCGCGCCATTGCCGAGCTGCAGCGCCCCTTCCTCAACGCCGAACAGATCGCCGCGAGCCGGCTCAGTATGGGGCTCGATACCCAGCTGATCGCCGATGGGACTTACTTCGCGATCCTCGACGGCGACGAACTGGTTGGCTGCGGCGGGTGGAGCAAGCGCGCCACACTCTATGGCGGCAACCATTCGGCGCAGTTGCGCGACGACCGGTTGCTCGATCCGGCCAGCGAACCGGCGCGGATCCGCGCGATGTACACCGATCCGGCGCAGGTCCGGCGCGGGATCGGACGCCTCATTCTGGCGCTGTGCGAGGAAGCGGCGCGCGCTGCCGGGTTCCAGCGGCTGGAACTGATGGCGACCGCGGCGGGGGAACCGCTCTACACCGCCTGCGGCTATCACGTGATCGAGCGGGTCGAGCGGATGGCGGGCGAGGGCATTGCGGTGCCCGGCGCGGTGATGGGCAAGGCGCTCGATTAGGGCTAGGGCGGGGTAACCCTGCTGGAGCACTGCAATGTCGATACCTGCCAATTCCGCGCCGATGACCTTCGTGATCACCGGCAACCGCGCCAAGTCCAAGCCATTCTACGAAAATGTGCTGGGACTGCGCGTACTTGGTGAGGATGACCACGCGGTTACTTTCGACCTCGGCAACCGCACCCCGATGCGGCTCACTCAGGTGATGGGCCACAAGGGCAGCGGCCACACCGTGCTCGGCTGGCATGTCGCCGACTTGCGCGGCGCGATGCAGGGGCTGCGCGCGAAGGGCGTGATCTTCAAGACTTATGACGGCATGGGGCAGGACGCCGACGGGGTCTGGGCCTCACCCGACGGCGGGGCCAAGCTTGCGTGGTTCACCGACACCGATGGCAACGTGCTTAGCCTGACCCAGTTCGGCTAAGCGCTGCAATCGGCGCAGAAGCCGCGCAGTTCGACCACCGGGCGGATATCGGCAAACCCGGCCTGCTTGGCCGCATCGACCAGCGCGCCGGTGACCTTGTCGTCGTCGATGTGGACGGTCTTGCCGCAGCTGTCGCAGATCAGGAAGATGCAGTCGTGGCGGCAGCCGGGGTGCGGATTGGCGATATAGGCGTTGGCGCTTTCGACCCGCCGCGCGAGGTTGGTCGCGACGAACAGGTCGAGGAT
>JARXKR010000254.1 GCA_030271565.1 Pseudomonadota bacterium | reverse complement strand
GCTTTCCAGCGGCTGGTAAAAACCTGGGTGATCTTGGTGCCGTAGCCTAACATGCGGCCAATCTAACCGCCCGAGGTTAAGGAAGCTTTCCCGCCTCGCGTTGCAATTCGTACAGCAGGTCGAGCGCCTCGCGCGGGGTCAGGGCGTCGACATCGAGCACGGCGAGCCGCTCGCGCAGCACGTCGACCACGTCGGCCTTGTGCTCGGCGGCAGCAGCAAACAGCGGCAGGTCGCCTAATCCAGCAGCAATTCCGCCAGTTTCCGCGCGGCCGTTTTCGAGTCGTTCAAGCACCGACTGGGCGCGGGCAACGACCGGCGCGGGCACTCCCGCAAGCTTGGCCACCGCCAGGCCGTAGCTGCGGTCTGCGGGGCCTTGCGCCAGTTCGTGGAGCAGCACGAGATCGCCCTGCCACTCGCGCGCCCGGACGTGGTGCAGCGACAGCGCCTCGCAGCTTTCGGCGAGCCGCGCCAATTCGTGGTAATGCGTCGCGAACAGGCAGCGGCAGCGGTTGGAAGAATGCACTGCCTCGACCACCGCCCAAGCCAGCGCCAGTCCGTCGTAAGTCGAGGTGCCGCGCCCGACCTCGTCAAGGATCACGAAGCTGCGGGTGGTCGCCTGAGCGAGGATCGCGGCAGTTTCGACCATCTCGACCATGAAGGTCGAACGGCCGCGCGCGAGGTTGTCCGATGCGCCGACCCGGCTGAACAGGCGGTCAACCAGCCCGATCCGCGCGGCGACTGCCGGAACAAACCCGCCGGCCTGCGCCAGCAGGACGATCAGCGCGTTCTGGCGCAGGAAGGTACTCTTCCCGCCCATGTTGGGCCCGCCGATCAGCCACAGCCGATCAGTCGGTGACAACGTGCAGTCGTTGGCGACGAACCGCTCGCTGGTCTTGGCGAGCGCGCTCTCAACCACCGGGTGGCGTCCGCCGGTCACCTTGAGCACCGGATCGGCGACGATCTCGGGTTTGCACCAACCACCCTCGGCGGCGCGTTCGGCATGCCCGGCCGCAACATCGAGTCGTGCCAGAGATTCGGCGGTCCGCGCGATAGCCTGCCGCGCAGCCGCCGCGCGTTCGCACAATTCCTCGAAATGGGCCTCTTCGGCAGCGAGGGCATGGCCGCTCGCTTGGGCAATCCGGCTCGCCTCCTCGTGCAATGCCAGTGCGTTGAAGCGCACCGCCCCGGCCATGGTCTGGCGGTGGGTAAAGCCGCTGTCTGCGGTCATTAGCGCATCGGCCTGCCGCGCGGGGACCTCGATGAAGTAGCCGAGCACGCCGTTGTGCTTGACCTTGAGCGTAGCGATCCCGGTGGCGGCGCGGTATTTGGTCTCAAGTGCGGCGATGGCGCGGCGGGCGTTACCCGAAACTTCGCGCAATTCGTCGAGCGCGTGGTCATAACCGTCGGCGATGAAGCCGCCCTGGCTGCGCTCGGTCGGCGGTGCGGGAACCAGTGCGCGGCTGAAATGGTCGGTCAGCGCAGCGTGCCCGGTCAGACTGGGGAGCAAGCTTTCCAACAGTGTGGGCCGGTCCGGCCGGGTCTTGAGGAAATCGTGGATGCGCCGCGCTTCGGTCAGCCCATCGCGCAACTGGCCAAGATCGCGCGGGCTTCCTCGCCCAGCCACAATCCGGCCCAATGCGCGCCCGAGATCGGGCAGCGCGCGCAGCACGGTGCGCAGATCGCCGCGCAAAAGCTGATCGTCGTGGAGCCACTCGACGAGCGCCAGCCGCGCCTCGATTGCGGCCATGTCGGTCAACGGCGCCGACAGGTCATCGGCGAGTTGCCGCGCCCCCGCCCCGGTGACGCAGCGGTCTACTGCCTCGATCAGGCTGCCGCGCCGACCGCCCTGGCTCGTGGTCAGGATCTCGAGGCTTGCGCGGGTTGCCTCGTCCATCGCCAGATGCGCCTCGCCGGCGCGGGCCACCGGGGGCAGCAGCAGCGGCAAGGTGCCGCGCCCGACGTGGTCGAGATAGGCGATCAACCCGCCTGCGGCAGCCAGCATCGGCCGGGTGAACGCCCCGAACCCGTCGAGCGTGGCGACATCGTGCAGCGCCTTGAGCCGCCGCTCGCCCTCCTCACTGGCGAAGTCGCGTCCGGAACGTGGGATGGCATCCAGCGGACAATCGGACAGCGCGTCGCTTGCCACCAGCTCGCTCGCCCCGAGCCGAGCCAGCGCCGCGCCAAGCTGGTCGGGGGCGCATTCCTCCAGTTCCATCCGCCCGGTCGAGATATCGCAGGCAGCGATCCCAACGATCCCGCGCAGCTCGCATACCGCCGCCAGCAGATTGGCGCGGCGCGGTTCGAGCAGAGCTTCTTCGGTCAAGGTGCCAGCGGTGACGAAGCGGACAATATCGCGCGCGACCAAGGCTTTCGATCCGGCGCGTGCACGAGCCTGTTCTGGGCTTTCGGTCTGCTCGGCGATGGCCACCCGGCAGCCCGCCTTGATCAGCCGCGCGAGATAGCCCTCAGCGGCATGGACCGGCACCCCGCACATCGGGATCGGCACGCCGAGATGCTCGCCGCGGCTGGTCAGCGCGATATC
>JARXKR010000047.1 GCA_030271565.1 Pseudomonadota bacterium | reverse complement strand
CGCAAGATCAGCTTCGCGCCCTGTTTGTGTTCCCGGATCTCGTCCGGGGTCAGCCCGCAGATTTCGTGCGGGAAGACCAGCCAGTCTTCGGTCTCATGGACGTAGAAATCGGGCTTGAGCTTGGTGACGTTGCGGCCCGGCTTGTAATAGACCGTGGCGATCCCGACCGTCTCGGGCATGTTGTAACGGCAGCGCCCGGCGAGCTCCTGCAGGAAGGCCTGGATCGAGCGGCCCGAATCGAACACGTCGTCGATCACCAGCAGCCGGTCGTCGGGCCCGAGCGTGTCGACGAGATAGCCGAGCGCATAGACCCGGACTTGCTTCTCCTGCTGGTCGATCCCGGTGTAGCTTGAGGTGCGCACCGCGATGTGGTCGCACTCGATCCCGTGGTACGAGAGCAGCTCCTGCACCGCGATCCCGACTGGCGCGCCGCCGCGCCAGATCCCGACCAGATGCGTCGGGAGGAATTTTGCATCGATCACCTGGTTGGCCAGCCGGTACGAATCCTTGAGCAGGCGGTCGGCAGTCAGATAGAGCTTTTCAGCCATGTACCATCTCCGCGATTGCTGCGAGGTGACGGGCTTGCTCGGCGGGCGGGAGAAACGATCCGGTGAAGCTGTTGCGCGCCAGTTCGATGATCTGCGCTTCTGAAAGGTCGAGCGCCTCGGCCACGGCGTGGAAATTGTCGTTCACATAGCCGCCGAAATAGGCTGGATCGTCCGAGTTAATCGTCACCTTCATCCCCGCTTCAAGCATCCGTCGCACCGGGCTTAGCCCGATATGGCCGATCACACACAGCCGCAGGTTGGAAAGCGGGCAGACGGTCAAGGTCAACTCCTCAGCCGCAATCCGCGCGGTCAGCCGCGGATCTTCCAGCGCGCGATTGCCGTGATCGATCCGTTCGACCTTGAGCAGGTCGAGCGCCTCCCAGACATATTCGGGCGGACCTTCCTCGCCCGCATGCGCGGTCACGTGCAGCCCAAGCTCACGGGCGCGCGCGAATACCCGCGCGAACTTGCTCGGCGGGTGACCCAGTTCGGACGAATCAAGCCCTACTCCGTGAATGCGCGGCAAGTGCGGCTCGGCCAAGGCGAGCGTGGCGAAGGCGTCCTTTTCGGGCAGGTGCCGCAGAAAGCACATGATGAGCCGATAAGTTATGCCTAGATCGGCTTGTGCCCGCTTGAGCGCAGACTCAATCCCGTTGAGCACTGTGGTGAATCCAACACCGCGCTGCGTATGTCCTTGAGGATCAAAGAAAATCTCGACATGACGAACATTGTCCGCTGCCGCCCTGTGCAAGTAAGCCCATGTTAAATCGAAGAAATCCTGTTCGGTGAGCAGCACCGACATGCCCTGATAGTAGATATCGAGGAAATCCTGCAGGTTCGAAAAGCTGTAAGCCGCGCGCACTTCGTCGGCGCTGGTGAACGGGATTTCCACCCCATTGCGCCCGGCCAGTTCGAACAGCATCTCGGGCTCGAGCGAACCTTCGATGTGCAGATGCAGCTCGGCTTTGGGCAGACGGTCGATCAGTGCAGTGCGGGGATCAGGATTCGCCATGCAACAACGCTGGCCGAGCGCGCCGTGCGGGTCAACCACGGCAGCTCGTCGCACTCGGGGAACCAATTGACGCCATGCGGATTTACCAGAGTACCACACCCGCGATTCTAGGGAGGCCACATGTCACTGCAGACCACGCGCACGACCACAACGGCCGCCTCGTTCGGATCGCGGCCCGCGATGGACCCGTCACAGCGGTTGCGGACTTACGGTCGGCTTCGTCCGCTTGAGAGCAACCGGACCTGGTGGGAACGCTTGTTGCGGCGTTAAGCGCTCGCTATATCGCGCAACCGGACCTCAAATTTTGTCCCATCGTTACTGCTGCTGACGACCAGATCGGCTTGCGCCATTTTGGCCAGAGCGTTGAGCAATCGCATGCCCTGGCGGCCTTTGGGAGTTTCTGCCGGCAGGCCGACGCCGTCGTCGCGGATGGTCAACAATCCCTCGCTTCCGTCCACTTCCAGACCAACGTGGATCTTGCCGCCGGTCCGACCGACGAAGGCGTGTTTGACTGCGTTGGTAATCAGTTCGTTGATCAGCAAGGCCAATGCAGCAGCGCGGTTGCGGTCGAGCATGCAGACGCATGACTGCTGCTCGAGCGCCACTGCGCTGCCCGCGATCAGCGATTCGCGGAGCGCAGCGCACAGACTGTCGAGCAATTGACCGACATCGATCTCCCGGATCGCGCCGGGTTCATAGCGCAGGTGTGCGTAGGTTTGTCCCAGACTGGCGATTCGCGATGCCGCTTTGTCGAGCGCCTCTTCCACCGCCGGATTTTCGGCAGCTCGGGCTTGCATCGCGATCAGGCTTGAGAGGATCGTCAGGTTGTTCTGGAGCCGATGATCGAATTCGGCGAGCAGCATATCACGTTCGGCCACCCGCTGTTCACGATCGGCCAGCAGCGATGAGGCGGCAGCCCGCGCTGATTCGGTCAGCAAGACAACCATCAGTCCGACAACCACGTTGATGATAGTTCGAGGCAAATCGAGCGGATCGGCAAACCTGTAGTCGGGGCCATGATTGATCCCGACCCACCACAGGTAGCCGAAGATCCCCACCCAACCGATCAGCCCGCTGCGGAGCCGTCCGATTAGCGTGGCGATCAAAAGGCCGGGATAGGCCAGCGCATAAGGCGCGGTGTTCGGTAGCCAGATATCGATCAGTCCGCGCAGCGCAGCCACCAGTAACAAGGCTGCCAGTGCGCCAAGCAACTCCGCACCGAGCCGCCGCCACCCCGAAAGGCCCGCGACCATGTCCAGCTGGACGAACCGCATCCTGCGCGGCGCAGCGACCCTCGATTTGTTCACGACAAGCTTAACTCCCGCTACCAAACAGAATAAGGCAGACGGACGACGATGCAAGTTTGCAAGGCTTGCCCCGCGTTCCATTTTCGTTCTAACGCTTGCCGGTGAGCGACGCCCTGCCCCTTCCCGCCTTGCACGCCAGCCACGGCGGCTGCTGGCTGCGCGGCGGCTCGGGCGGGACCCGTACGGTCAGCAAGGGCGATGCGATCGTTGCTGCCGCCGATACCCCGCTGCTGATGCTCAACGCGCCGCTGGTGGCGACCCGGCTGGGCTATCCCGATCTGTCGGGGCTCGACCTGCTCGAATTGTTCGCCTTCGTCCATCCGGCGCGGTTCATGGTGCCCACGCCCAAGGGCTTGGCGCATGCGCTGGAGCTGATGGAACCGGGCAGCGACGACGAGGTCCCGTTGCTGCTCCAGCAAGGCGCCGAAGCTTTGCTGGGGACCTGTGCCTCGCCCGAGTGGAACGAGCGCGAAGGCGCGTGGACCTCGCTGCAAGCGCTGACCCGGCTGCGCTGGTCGTGGGCACCGCTGCTGGCCGCGCGCATTCCTACGCCGGTCAAGGCCGAGCGTTGGCTGTTCTCGCGTCTGCCCGAATGGGAGGAAGTCGCCGAACGGCCGCAGCCCGCGCAATTGACGCTCGATCCGGCGGCAGTCGCCACGCGGCTTGCCCAACTGACCGGACAAGCTGCCGAGCCCCGCCCCGCGCAAGTCGCCTATGCCGAAGAGGCCGCGCACCTCTTTGCCCCGCGCACCGCGCGCGACCAGCCGCATATGCTGCTGGCGCAAGCGGGGACCGGGATCGGCAAGACGTTGGGCTACCTCGCCCCGGCCTCGCTGTGGGCACAGGCGGCGCAAGGCACGGTCTGGGTTTCGACCTATACCAAGGCGCTGCAGCGCCAGCTCCGCCAGGAAAGCCGCCGTGCCTGGCCGTCGCATCGCGCCGATGGCTCTGCCCCGGTGGTGGTGCGCAAGGGGCGCGAGAACTACCTGTGTTTGCTCAATCTTGAGGACGCGCTGCAAGGCGGCTTCACCGGACGCGCGGCGATTCTGGCGCAGCTGGTGGCGCGCTGGGCGGCCTACAGCCAGGACGGCGACATGATCGGCGGCGACTTGCCCGGCTGGCTCGCCACGCTGTTCCGCCAGCGCGGCGTCGCGGCGCTGACCGACCGGCGCGGCGAATGCGTTTATGCCGGCTGCCCGCATTACCGCAAATGCTTCATCGAACGCTCGAGCCGAGCCAGCGCGCAGGCCGATCTGGTGATCGCCAACCATGCGCTGGTCATGGTCAACGCCGCGCGCGGACGCGATGTTTCGCAGCGGCCCAGCCGGATCGTGTTCGACGAAGGCCATCACGTGTTCGAAGCGGCTGATTCGACCTTCGCTGCGGCCTTGACCGGGGCCGAGACGATCGAGCTGCGGCGCTGGGTGATCGGGCCCGAGCGCGGCTCGAAAGGCCGGCGGCGGGGGCTTGCCGCGCGGCTCGCCGATATTGCGAGCTACGACGAGGCCGGCGGCAAGGCGATCTCTGCCGCGCGCCACGCCGCCGAGGCACTGCCGGGCGATGGCTGGCTGCAGCGGCTCCATGACAATGCGTCGTCGGGACCGCTGGAGGAACTGTTCGCGGCGGTACGCGCGACGACTTACGCCCGCGACGAGAGCGGCGGGCAGGATGGCGGCTACGGGCTGGAGACCGAGGCGGCGCAGCTCGATGGAGCGATTGTCGAATTGGCCGGGGCGGCACAGGCAGCGCTGGCCGAACTGCGCAGCCCCTTGATCCGGCTCGGCTTGCGGCTCGAGGCGATCCTTGCCGAACCGCCCGACTGGCTCGACGGCACGGGCCGCGCGCGGATCGAGGGCGCGCGCCATTCGCTCGGCTGGCGGATCGATTTGCTGGCGGCGTGGGAGGCTATGCTTGAGCGGCTGGGCGGACCGGCCGATCCCGAATTTGTCGATTGGCTGGCGGTCGAGCGGGCCGAGGCGCGCGAATACGATGTCGGGCTGCACCGCCGCTGGCTCGATCCGATGAAGCCGTTTGCGCAGGTCGTGCTGCAGGGCGCGCACGGGGTGATGCTGACTTCGGCGACGCTCAAGGACGGCGACGATTGGGCCAGCGCGGTGGTGCGCAGCGGTGCGCCGGTGCTGGGGTTGGCTCCGCGCCTGTCGAGCTTCGACAGCCCGTTCGACTATGCGGCGCAGGCCGAAGTACTGATCGTCACCGACGTGACCAAAGGCGACATGGCTGCACTCGCCGGCGCCTATGCCCGGCTGATCGAAGCAGCTGGCGGCGGTGCGCTAGGCCTGTTCACTGCGATCCGCCGGTTGCGCGCGGTGCAAGGGCGCATAGCAGACCGGCTCGCCCGCGCCGGGCTGCCGCTTTACGCGCAGCACGTCGATCCGATCGACACCGGGACGCTGGTGGACATCTTCCGTGACGATCCGCGCGCCTCGCTGCTCGGCACCGACGCTTTGCGCGACGGGGTCGATGTGCCGGGCAATTCGCTGCGGCTGGTGGTGATGGAGCAGGTCCCGTGGCCCAAGCCATCGATCCTCCACCGCGCGCGGCGACTGGCGGGCGGCGGCGCGGCCTATGACGACCGGGTGATCCGCGCCCGGCTGGCGCAGGCGTTCGGGCGGCTGATCCGCACCCGCGACGATCACGGGTTTTTCGTGGTGCTGTCCGCCGCGTTCCCCAGCCGGTTGCTTTCGGCCTTCCCGCCGGGCACGCGGATTTCGCGTCTGACGCTCGACGAGGCTTTACAACGCGTCGCCGCCGGTGTTTCACATGCGCCCGTCCAGCGCGAGACTCCCGCTTGAAAATCCCCTCATGAAGACGTTGGGCCTGTTCCGCCACGCCAAGTCAGACTGGCACGATCCGCGCGCGCGCGATTTCGACCGGCCGCTCAACGAACGCGGGCGCAAGGGTGCGGCGCTGATGGGCCATCACGTGCTCGAACACGGCCAGCACTGGGACCGGATGATCGCCTCACCCGCAATCCGCTGCGCCGAAACGATCGAAATCGCCTGCCAAGCCGCCGGCCAGCCGGTCGCGGTGCAATGGGACCGGCGCATTTACCTCGCCAGCAGTGTCACCCTGATCGACCTGTTGCGCGAGAGCGACGACAGCCTCGGCGCGGTGCTGATGGTCGGCCACAATCCGGGACTCGAAGACCTGATCTTCGACCTCGTCCCCGATGACGGCACCAGCCCGCTGCGCGATGTGGTCGAGGTCAAATTTCCAACCGCGAGCTTCGCCGTGCTGGAACTTCAGATCGACCGCTGGAGCGCACTCAAGGACAATTGCGCTCGCCTCGTCCATCTAACTCGCCCACGCGATCTCGATCCGGCATTGGGACCTGAGCTGACCTAGGCCATGTGGATCGCCTTGGTTACCAGGTAGCTGTCCATCCCTTCGAGCCCGCCTTCGCTGCCGAAGCCCGAATCCTTGACCCCGCCGAACGGCGCATCCGCGGTGCTGATCGCGAAAGTGTTGATCCCGACCATCCCCGCCTCGATCGCGTCGCCGAGCAGGTTGGCGTTGCGCAGGCCCTCGGTAAAAGCAAACGCCGCGAGGCCGTAAGGCAGCCGGTTGGCCTTCTCCACTGCGTCGTCGAAAGTGCTGAATGGTGCGGTCACCGCGACCGGACCGAACGGTTCGTTCGACATGATATCGGCGCTGTCGGGCACATCGGCGAGCAGCGTCGGTTCGAAGAAGAATCCGTCGGCACCGCGCTGACCCCCGGCGAGCACTCGCGCACCCTTGGCTGCCGCATCGTCGACCAGTGCGGCGATCGCCCCGGGCCGGCGGGCGTTGGCCAGCGGGCCCATGTTCGTCCCAGCCGCCAGCCCATGCCCGGTGGTGACTGCCCTGGCGCGCTCGGCAAAGCCCGCGACGAAGCGGTCGTAGATCGCCTCCTGGACATAGAACCGCGTCGGCGAAACGCAGACTTGCCCGGCGTTGCGGAACTTTTGCGGGACCACGGCATCGAGTGTCTTTTCCAGATCGCAGTCGGCGAAAACCAGCACTGGGGCGTGGCCGCCGAGCTCCATCGTCACCCGCTTGAGGCCGTCCGCCGCCAGCCGCATCAGGTGTTTGCCAACCGGGACCGAGCCGGTGAAGCTGACCTTGCGGATCACCCGCGAGGCGAGCAGGTGCCGGCTCACTTCATCGGGCACGCCGTGGACCAGCTGCACCACACCTGCGGGCACCCCGGCATCGACCAGACAACGCACCAGCGCGCCGGTGCAGCCGGGGGTTTCTTCGGGCGGTTTGGCCACCACCGAACACCCGCTGGCGAGCGCCGGGGCGAGCTTTTTGGCCATCAGATAGACCGGGAAATTCCATGGGCTGAACGCCGCAACGGGGCCGATTGGCTGGCGGGTAACCAGCGCGCGTTGCCCGGTCGGGCGGACCAGCGTACGGCCATAAATGCGGACCGCTTCCTCACCGCACCACTCGAACAGTTGCGCACTGCCCAGCACTTCGGAGCGGGCTTCGCCAATCGGTTTGCCCTGCTCCATCGTCAACAACCGTGCAATTGGTTCAACCCTCTCGCGCAGCAAGGCAGCGGTCTGCTTGAGCACCGCACCGCGCTGTTCGGCCGGGGTTGCCCGCCACAGCTTGAAGCCTTTGTCCGCGGCATCAAGCGCTTCGTCGAGGTCGGCCGGGCTGGCCATCGGCACTTCGCCGATTGCCTTGCCGCTGGCTGGATCGACCACCGGAAACAGGTCGCGACCTTCGCCGATCCGCCAGCTCCCGCCGATAAACAACGACAGGTCGGCGTCATAGGTATTTTTCATGGAATTTCCTCACTCTCGCGAGGACTGGACTTAGGCTTCGTGGAGCGCGTTTACCAGTGTAGTGCGCAGCGCGATCAGCCGGGCGCGGTACGCGAAATTGGTTGCGACCGGGGTTGCGGTTGCTTGGGGTTGCGGCGCAGCGGCGGTTGGCGCTGCCTTGGCTGCCCCGCCCTGCAGCGCCATTTTCGCGCCTTTGAGGGTATAGCCTTCGCGGTGGACCAGCCGGTCGATCGTCTCGACCATCTTCACATCGCCAACGCGGTAGTAGCGCCGCCCGCCGCCGCGCTTGAGTGGACTGAGCATCGGGAATTGTTCTTCCCAGTAGCGCAGCACGTGCTGGCGAATCCCTAGCGCTTTCGCGACTTCGCCGATCGTGCGCAGCGCCTCCGGATCTTTGCCGTCGGCAAACCCGGGAGGCGCGTCAGCGGTCACCCGCGGGCGATCCGTTCTTTGAGCATCTGGCTGGCGCGGAAGGTCAGCACCCGGCGCGGGGTGATCGGAACTTCGATCCCGGTCTTGGGATTGCGCCCGATCCGCTGGCCCTTGTCGCGCAGCAGGAAGGTGCCGAACCCCGAAATCTTGACGTTCTCACCCTGTTCGAGCGCGGTGGTCATGTGATCGAGGATCGATTCGACCATCCCAAGCGAATCCGAGCGCGACAAGCCCAGCTTGCGGTTGAGCGCTTCGGCCAGATCGGCCCGTGTCAAAGTAGTCATGGAGCGCATCAAGCCCCTTCCCGATACTGCAAGGTTGCGACCTTGAATTGAAACATAACCAAATCGTTGCCGATTGCAACGCGGCTCACGCCAGAATTATGCGGCTTATCCGCCGGTTATACCCGGATCAGACTGGCACCCCAGGTGAACCCGCCGCCCATCGCCTCAAGCATGACCAGGTCGCCGGGCTTGATCCGCCCGTCGCGCACCGCGACGTCGAGCGCGAGCGGCACCGACGCCGCCGAGGTGTTGGCGTGGCGGTCGACCGTGATAACGACCTTTTCAGCGGGCAAACCGAGCTTGCGCGCGGTGGCATCGAGGATGCGTTGGTTGGCCTGATGGGGCACCACCCAATCGAGATCGGCTGCGGTAAGCCCCTGATCTGCCAGCACTTCGCGCAGCACCTCGGCCAGGTTGACCACCGCGTGGCGGAACACCTCGGGGCCCTTCATCCGGACATGCCCGACGGTGCCGGTGCTCGAAGGGCCGCCATCAACATAAAGCAGGCCGTTGTGCTTGCCATCGGCATGCAGCCGCGTTGCCAGCACGCCGGGGCCGTCTTCGGCCACCTCGCGCGCTTCAAGCACGATCGCGCCGGCCCCGTCGCCGAACAGCACGCAAGTGGTGCGATCTTCCCAGTCGAGGATCCGGCTGAAAGTTTCAGCCCCGATCACCAGCGCGCGTTTGGCCATGCCGGTGCGCAACATCGAATCGGCCACGCTCAGCGCGTAAAGGAAGCCCGAGCACACCGCGGCAACGTCGAAGGCGATCCCGCCGTTGCAGCCAAGCGCGTGCTGGACCTGAGTGGCACTGGCGGGGAAAGTCTGGTCGGGGGTCGCGGTGGCGAGCACGATCAGGCCGATGTCCGCTGGCTCCAGCCCCGCCGCGGCAAGCGCGGCGCGCGCGGCATCGGTCGCGAGGGTCGAGGTGGTTTCCCCTTCGCCGGCGATGTAGCGCTGGCGGATCCCGGTGCGCTCGACGATCCATTCGTCGCTGGTGTCGACAGTTTCGGCGAGCTCGGCGTTGCTGACCGCGCGCTTGGGCAAAGCCGAGCCGGTGCCGACGAGAACCGAACGCAGCGTCATTCTCCCGCCTTCGGGGCCGTGCGGATCGAGCCGGTGCCCAGCCGGGCAACGTCGGCGGCGATCCGCTCGGTGATATTCTCTTCAAGCAGCCGCGCGGTGACGGCCACCGCGTTGGCGACGCCGAGCGCGCTCGCCGAGCCATGGCTTTTGACTACCACACCGTTCAATCCCAGGAACACTGCGCCGTTATGGTTGTTCGGGTCGAGATGATGCTTGAGCAGCTCGGTCGCGGGGCGCGAGATCAGGAAACCGAACTTGGAGCGCAGCGACGAGGCGAAGCTGCGGCGCAGCAAGTCGGCCACGAACCGCGCGGTGCCTTCGACCGCCTTGAGCGCGATATTGCCCGAGAACCCGTCCGACACCACCACGTCGACATCGCCGCGGTTTAGCTTGTCGGCTTCGGCGAATCCGTCGAACGACATGTCAAGGCTGGCCGAGGCGAGCTTGAGCTGGGCGGCTGCGGCCTGGAGATTCTCGGTGCCCTTGTTCTCTTCGGTGCCGATATTGAGCAGGCGCACCCGCGGCTGCGCCCGCCCGGTCACAATCCGCGAATAGGCCGCACCCATGATCGCGAACTGGACGAGGTTGCGCGCATCGCATTCGGTATTGGCGCCCAGATCGAGCATGACCACGTCGTTGTCGCCCAGCGTCGGCAGCAGTGCCGACAGCGCCGGGCGGTCGATCCCCGGCATGGTCCGCAGCGCCACCTTGGCCATCGCCATCAGCGCGCCAGTGTTGCCGGCGCTGACCGCAGCGCCAGCTTCGCCGACTTTGACCGCGTTGATCGCCAGACCCATCGAGGTGGTCTTGGCGCGGCGCAATGCCTGAGTCGGCTTCTCATCGCCGCTCACCACATCTGGCGCATGCAGAATTTCCGAAGCTGAACGCAAATTGGGGTGCGCCTCAAGCGCTTCCTTGATCCGCGCTTCATCACCGACCAGCAGGAACTTGAAACGATCGTGGCGGCGCCGGGCGAGCGCCGCGCCTTCGATCATCACGCGCACGCCTTCGTCGCCGCCCATCGCGTCAACGGCGATACGCGGCAGGCTCATGGGCGATTATCCACTCTATTGTTAGGCTTAGAGCCCGACCGCGATGACTTCGCGCCCGTTGTAATGGCCGCAAGCGGGGCACAGGTTGTGCGGGCGCTTGAGCTCACCACAATTGGAGCATTCGTGGAAGGCTTCAACCTTCAGCGCATCGTGGCTGCGGCGCATGCCCCGGCGTGAGGGTGATGTTTTTCTTTTGGGGACAGCCATTGCGGCACCTGTTCCTGCAAATTGTTATTCGGTCTAAGTAAGCCGCGCTTGGACCCGGGGGTCGGCAGCTCGCGAAGGCGGGCCTATAGCGAATTTGGCGAGGCATGCAAGCACCGTCATCCCCACAATCCGGCCAAACCAACAGGGGAGAGGGAAATGCTGCTACCTACAACTTTATGCCTGACTGCTGCCGCCTTGCTGATCAATTTCTGGCTGGGAATGCGCTGCGGCCGGATCCGCTCCAAGGAAAAGATCTCGGTCGGCGATGGCGGCCACGATCTGCTCGGGCGGCGGATGCGCGCGCAGCTCAATTTCGCCGAACAGGTGCCGCTCTCGCTGATGGGTGTCGGCCTGCTGGAACTGGCCGGCAAGGGCGGCACGTGGCTCGGCCCGCTCGGCGCGGTGTTCCTGATCGGCCGGATTGCGCATGCTTTCGGAATGGACGGCAACTTCAATTTGGGCCGCCCGATCGGCATGGTCACCGGCATGGCGCTGCAACTCACCATCGTGGTGGTCGCGGTGCTGACCACGCTGGGATACATGTAACCGGTCAGCTCAACGCGTAATCGCTGACGAAGGCGTTGACCTGTCTTTCCCGGCCGAATGTGCTGGTTGGCCCATGGCCGGGAAGGAAGGTCACGTCGTTGCCCAGCGGCCACAGCTTCTGGGTGATTGCGTCGATCAAATCCTGGTGATTGCCGCGCGGAAAATCGGTGCGCCCGATCGAACCTGCAAATATCACATCGCCGACCACCGCAAAGTGCGACGGCGCGTGATAAAACACCACGTGGCCCGGAGTGTGCCCGGGGCAATGAATTACATCCAGCTCAAGCTCACCCACGGTAACCTTGTCGCCATCGTGGAGCCAGCGGTCGGGCTCGAAGCTTTCGGCGAGCATCCCGTATTTGCCGCCATCCTCGCTCAGCTTGTCGATCCAGAACCGGTCGTCCTCATGCGGGCCTTCGATGGTCAGGCCGAGTTCCTTTGCAAGGATGCCGGTCTGGCCGCAGTGATCGAGATGACCATGCGTTACGAGCAGCTTCTCAAGCGTCACCCCGACCTTGGCGACTGCCGCCTTGATCTTGTCGAGCTCGCCGCCAGCATCGATCACCGCCCCGCGCATGGTCTTGGTGCACCAGATCAGCGAGCAGTTCTGCTGGAGCGGGGTAACGGGAATGATGCCGACGCGCATCGGGGGTTCGGTTGAATTGGTCATGGTCGATGAAATGGCGATGGATTGCATAGGCTGCAATGGTGAAGTTGGGATTCGGCAGCCCGACGTCTACAAATGCGCAACGTGATTGAACTGGCAAGCTAACCTCAACTCCGTCATGATGCGCAGAGTTCGCGCCGGGGGATTTGGGCTTGACCACACAGACTTCAGATAAATCACTGACTTTGGCGTTCTGGCTCGGCCGTAATGGCATTTTGTTGGCTGGCGCGCTGGTCAGCAGCATGGCCGCTTGGTGGCTGATCGCCTGGCCGGTCGCGACATTCTCCAACGTGGCAAGCCATAAAGGCCATTTTGCGCTAACCTTCGTTCACATGATGGGCGGCACCGGGATGCTCACTCTGGGCGGTCTGAACCTTTACCTTGCGGCGCGGAAACAACACTACCGTATCCACCGCCGCGTCGGGCAAGGCTATTTGTCATTCGGCACATTTGCAGCGCTCTTAGCAGGCTGGCTCGCAATGACCCCCGCTCACAAGGCTGCGGGCGCCCCAGTCCTGACCAATATGTCGGTTTCGCTCCTCATGCTGGCAACATCGTGGCTCGCCTGCGCCGGACTGGGCCTGCGGGCAGCCCGCAACCGGCGCTTCGCATCACACGGTGAGTGGATGATCCGAAGCTATGTCCTCGTCTGGTCATTTGTCTTTTGCCGGATTGCATCGCGCATTCCGGCAATCGGCGAACTGGGGAACGGCCAAGCCTTCATCTGGCTTTCATGGGTCGGACCGCTACTTGTCTGCGAAGTCCTGTTGCAATGGCCGAGTGGTGCGAGAAAGCCTGTGCTCAAGGCAAACGCGGCCGATCAGTAACGACCGCGGCCTCTCACCGACTTTGAAATGTGCAGAAGAAACAAGTTCCTGTCGTATATTTGCAAGCTTGTGGCCGGTTGCTCGGGCACGGGGTCACCGGAATGATACCGACGCGCATCGGGGGTTCATTGGGGTTGGCCATGGCAACGGATTAGGCGCGGGCAGCGAGCAGATGCAAGGGTTGAGCGCATTGCCAAGGCAAGCCGCTCTGCTAGCTTGCCAGCCGGGCGTCAAAGTTTTGGGGGAAATTTGCTTTGGACGAGCAATGCATACCAGCGCGAGGCAAAGGATTCTTCGCCAAAAGCGCCATCCTGATCGCAGTTCTGGTCCTACTGAGTTTCCCGGTTACCTACTTCATCCCCCTTGCTGCCGGCAGCAAGTCTTTCACCCTGCTGCGGCATCTTCACGGCTTGGCTTTTTTCGGCTGGATAGGGCTCTATGTTGTGCAGACGCAGCTGGTGCGGAAAGGGAATATCCGGCTGCACCGCGAACTGGGAATAGCTGGCGTTGCGCTGGCAGGTGCGATGTTGCCGCTTGGGCTTTGGCAGGCGGTCACTTCGGCGGGCGAGCGTCAGGTCAAGCAAATGGCTCAACCATTTGAATTTTCGCTTTATAATTTGGCCGATATCCTGATCTTTTCGATCGCGTTCGGTTGGGCGATTTACGAGGTGACCCGCCGCATTGAATGGCATCGACGGCTGATCTTCGTCGCTGCGCTCAACCTGTTCGGACCGGCCTTCTCGCGCGTAATCTTGCGGCTGCCTATTCCATTTCCCTGGTCAGACATGGCCCCCAATCTGGTGGCCGACGCGTTGCTGATTGCACTCGCGCTGCATGATCGGCGCAAGCTGGGCCGGATACATCCTGTCACGCTGTGGGCCGTGCTAGTGTTGATTCCGTTTCACGCTGTGGAACCTCTGATCGCGCGTAGTTCCTTTTGGAACGCCATCGCGCCGACGCTGTTCGGCTTCGGCTAAAGCCGCCCGCTTTTCCACACCACCCTTCCGATCACTTCCAACTCCCCGGGGGCAAGCTCCAGCGTGCGGTAGGCGGGATTATCGCTGACCAGTGCGATTACCCCGGGGCGGCCGGTGTCGAGCC
>JARXKR010000046.1 GCA_030271565.1 Pseudomonadota bacterium | reverse complement strand
CGGCGGCGAAGCGCTTGTGCGCCTTGGGATTGCGCGCGAGCAGCAGGCAGCCCGAAGTATCGTGATCGAGCCGGTGCACCGCGATCGGCAGCCGCTGGAACCCGAGCTTGAGCGCTTCGAGATAGTTCTCCAGGCTCAGCCCGCCATTGCGCGGCGGGTCGATCGGCAGCCCGGCTGGCTTGTCGATCACCAAGGCTTCGCCGTCTTCGAACAGGATCGGCAGCTGGGTCATCTGGTGGGCACTCATGTCAGGGCTGTTGCAATGCGGCGCACTGCTTCATCGAGGTCGGCTTCGCTCGCGGCGAAGCTGATCCGGAAACCGTCATGGCCCCCGAAGGCCGAGGCGGCAACCACCGCGACGCCGTGATCGAGCAAATGCAGGCACAGCGCTTCATCATCGCCGAACCGGGCTATCAGTGGGCTGGCATCGACCAGGCAATAGAATGCACCGTCGGGGCTGGGGGTGCTGAGCCCGGGCACTGCGTTGATTGCGGCGACCACCCGGTCACGGCGGTGGCGCATGATGCCGCACCAGTCAGCGAGGAACTCCTGCGGACCTTCGAGCGCGGCGACGGCGGCAGCCTGGCTGATCGAGCAGGGGTTGCCCGACGAATGCGATTGCAGCTTGCCCATCGCCTTGATCAGCCATTCGGGCCCGGCGGCGAGGCCAATCCGGAAGCCGGTCATGGCGTGGCTTTTGGACAGGCCCGAAACGGTCAGCACCCGCTCGGCGAGGTTTGGGCAGATAGCCGCCAAGGTAGCGTGCCGCCCAGGCAGATAGCGCAGCGGGGCGTAGATATCGTCGGACATGACCATGATCTGCGGATGCCGCGCCAGTACCTCGCCCAGCGCGCGCAGCTCCTCAGCCGAATAGACCGAGCCGGTCGGGTTGCCGGGGCTGTTGAGCAGCAGCCAGGTCGTCCGAGGCGTGATCGCCGCTTCAAGCTGCGCAGGCGTGATGCGGTAGCCGCTCGCGGGCGTGGTCTCGAGCGGCATTACCATACCGCCGGCAAACCGCACGATCTCGGGATAGGAAACCCACCAAGGTGCGGGAATCAACACTTCGTCGCCCGGATCGAGCGTGGCTAGCAACGCATGGAAGATCGCTTGCTTGCCGCCCGAACTGACCATCGTCTGGCTGGCCGG
Organism: Pseudomonadota bacterium; assembly: GCA_030271565.1. Classification (GTDB taxonomy): domain Bacteria; phylum Pseudomonadota; class Alphaproteobacteria; order Sphingomonadales; family Sphingomonadaceae; genus Novosphingobium. The sequence continues at coordinate 12,719 of JARXKR010000046.1, read as the reverse complement.
CACGGTGACGCCTAGGTCGCGTTCGAAATGCAGCGCTGCAGCTTCGCGTAGGCGCTGGGTACCTGAAACTGCGGTGTACTTGGTCTCGCCCGCGTCGAGCGCCGCCTTAGTCGCAGCGATGACGTGTTGCGGGGTGGCGAAATCGGGCTCGCCCACCGAGAGCGAAATGATATCCCTGCCCGCCGCCTTCAGTTCGAACGCGCGGTCCATCATCGCGGCGGTGCGCGACGGGGCGATCCGGCTGAGGGCCTCGCTCAGCTTCACCGCAGCGCCGCCGGGATCAACCCGCGCAAGGCATTCCCGATCAGGAACCCGCCAGCGAGGTCGGCCAGCTTCAGTTCGGCTTCGAGCGCGCGGCCAGCATCGATCAGCGAGCGCCGCAGCACGCCGGGGAGCAAGCCGAGCGAGGCGGGCGGGGTGAGCAGCGTGCCATCGCGTTCGACGAACAGCGATGTGAAGCTGCCTTCGGTGAGCAGTCCGTCGTCACGGATGAGCAGCGCCTCGCCCGCTCCGACCCCGCGTGCGGCAGCCAATGCGGCCTCGTAGAAATGCCGGTCGCTGCTTTTGTGGCGCAGCCGCCAGTCGCCGCTATCGACCGGCATTGGCAACACCGCGCAGGTCACTGGCCCGGCGAGCGGTGCGGGCAGTTCGCCCAGCTCGAGACAGTAAGCGCCGCTGCGCGAGACCAGCAGCCGGACCTTGGCCGATGCGTCGGCATCAAAACACAGCGCCTGGATCGCGTTGCGCACCGCGTGACGATCGAAGGCAAAGCCCAGCTCGGCAGCGCTCGCCTTGATCCGTTCGAGATGCAGTTCGAGCAGCGCAATGCCGTCGTCGGGGGTGAAGCGCATCGTCTCGATCAGGTCCGCCCCGCCTGCTGCCAGACGGACAAACCCGCCCTTGATCAGGCATTCGCGCCACTCGGTCAGCACCTCGCTGTCGGCCACGACCGCCGAGCCAACCCCGAACACTGCACGGCCGCGATGGTTTTCGGTCGGGGTCAGGCGCAGTGTGCGGATCGCGACGTTAAAGGCCGCGTCGCCGCCCGCGTCGATCCGCCCGATCGCACCGCAATAAGGCCCGCGCGCATCGCGTTCGGTCTGATCGATCAGCTCCATCGCGCGGATCTTGGGCGCGCCGGTGATCGAGCCGCATGGGAACAGCGCGCGCAGCATTTCGACTGCGCTGGTGCCATCCGCCAGTTTCGCGCGCACTGTGGTAATCATCTGGTGAACCGTGGGGTAGGTCTCCACCGCGAAGGCATGGTCAACCTTGACGCTGCCCGGCACTGCGACCCGGCTAAGGTCGTTGCGCAGCAGATCGACGATCATCAGGTTTTCAGCGCGGTCTTTTTCCGATCCTTCGAGTTCGGCCTTGAGCGCCGCGTCTTCCGCCGCATCGCGTCCGCGCGGCCGCGTGCCCTTCATCGGCTTGGCCAACACGGCGCCGTCGCGTTCCGAAAAGAACAGTTCGGGCGAAAAGCTCAAGAGCCAATGGCTGCCGTCGAACACCACCCCGCCATAGCCCGCACCCGCCGCAGGCCGCGCGGCGGCATAAAGCGCGAGCGGATCGCCATGGTACGATCCCGCCAGTGCAAAAGTCAGGTTGGCCTGATAAATATCGCCCGCCGCAATCCGTTCCTGCAGCGCGGCGAAAGCCCGAGCATAACCGCCCGCCGAAAGCTGCGGATCGAGCGGGCCGATTTGCGCCGGGCCACTTGCCTGCTCGGCCAGCCAGGTCGGGACCTCGCCGTCGGCCAATTCGCGGTAGGTTTCAAATGCGCCGAACCACATCAGCGGACCGGTCGCGCCGGTGCGTGCGGGTGCCAGTCCAGCCAGTTTCGGTTCGAGCGCCAGTCCGGCTTCATAGGCGAGGTACCCAGCCAGATGGAGGCCTTCGCTCCGCAGTGCCGCGATGCGTTCGAGCGCTGGCAGAACCTCATCCACGCTCCGCGCCACGACGATCTCGCGCGGGTTCGCATACAGCCGCGCCGGGCTGGCCCCATCAGGCCGGGCATCGTCGAGCAGGATGAAGGGTGCGTGCATCGCGGGCAGCTCTAGCCGCGCTTGGCAGGAGTTGCAAAAAGCTGCTCGCGCAGCGGTATGGTGCGTTCTATCTCCGTGCCAGTGGTTTAACGAGGAACCCGTTGCAGATGGAAGATATCTACGTCGGCTTGGCCGACAATGGTGAGGCGCAGACCTTGCGGCTGGGCATGGCCAACCGCCACGGCATGGTCGCAGGCGCAACCGGGACCGGCAAGACTGTGACACTGCAGACCATTGCCGAGCAGTTTTCGGCCGATGGGGTGGCGGTTTTTCTCGCCGATGTGAAAGGCGATCTGTCGGGGATTGCGATGGCCGGCAGTGACAGCTTTGCCCACGCCGATGCGATCCGGCAGCGCGCCGCAGACCTTGGCATCGCCGACTTTGCCTACCGCGATAACCCGGCGGTGTTCTGGGACCTGTACGGGGTCAAGGGCCATCCGATTCGCACGACGGTATCGGAGATGGGGCCGCTGCTGCTCTCGCGCCTGCTCGATCTCAACGATACGCAGGAAGGTGTGCTGTCGATCGTGTTCAAATGGGCCGATGACAACCAGTTACTGCTGCTCGATTTCGGCGATTTGCAGCAGGCGCTGATCGCCTGTGCCGACAGGGCGAGCGAGCTGACCACCACTTATGGCAACATCTCGCGCGCCAGCGTGGGGACGATCCAGCGCCAGCTGCTCGCGTTCGAAGGGCAGGATGCGGACAGGTTCTTTGGTGAACCAGCGTTCGAGATCAACGACTTCTTGCGCTGCGACGCGAACGGCAAGGGCATCATCAACGTCCTCGCCGCCGATCAGCTGATGCGCAGCCCCAAGCTTTACGCGACCTTCCTGCTGTGGCTGCTGTCCGAATTGTTCGAGGCGCTGCCCGAGCTGGGCGATCCGGAAAAGCCCATACTGGTGTTCTTCTTCGACGAAGCGCACCTGCTGTTCGACGATGCCCCGCAAGCCCTGTTCGACAAGGTCGAGCAGGTGGTGCGGCTGATCCGTTCGAAGGGGGTGGGGGTCTATTTCGTCACCCAGAATCCGATCGACATTCCCGAGAAAATCGCCGGGCAACTCGGCAACCGGGTCCAGCACGCGCTGCGCGCTTTCACTCCGCGCGACCAGCGGGCGATCCGGGCCATGGCCGATACTTTCCGGATCAATCCTGCGCTCGATGTCGAGGCGGTGATTACCCAGCTCAAGGTCGGCGAGGCGCTGGTCTCGATGCTCGATGACGAGGGCGCCCCGACCGTGGTCCAGCGCACCCTGATTGCGCCGCCGCGTTCGCGGCTCGGCCCGGTAAGCGATGAGGAGCGCGCAAACATCCAGTCGGCCAGCCCATTCGGCGACAAGTACGATACGTCGGTCAACCGCGAGAGTGCCGCCGAAGTGCTCGCGCAGAAGGCCCATGATGCGGTGGCAGCGGCGGCGGTGGTCGATACTCAGGGCCCGGCAGTCCAGCGGGCCCAGCCGCGCGCCAGCCCCAGCATGTGGGAGCGTGCGGGCAAGGCGGCATTTGGTGCAGCCGCGGCCTCGGCCGGGACGATGATCGCGCGGCAGATGACCGGGCGGCGGTCGAACGCCAAAATCGGGGCTTCGGCAGCGAGCGCAGCGGCGGGGGCGATCGGTACCGCGCTCGGCGGGGCCATGCTCGGCCGGTTTGCTCGCGGCTTGCTGGGCGGATTGTTGCGCTAAATCCGACACTGGTCGGGCAAGGTTGGCGCTTGGTCGAACCTTGGGCTCATTGCCTCCGGGTTTGGGCTGTGTGGCGACAAACCATAAGGTCGCCACCGGAGTACCCATGCGCACATTGCTGTTAGCCGCGTCTACCCTTTCACTCGCGCTTGCCGCGCCGCTGCTGGGCGATGCCCCTGCGGCAGCGGATCCTGCGGCCGCATCGGCCGCCGCGCTGGCGCCGGTCCCGCTTGGCAAGCTGACCGACGCGGTACACCCAATGGCATACCGCCTCGACCTGACGGTCGATCCGGCGCAGGAGAATTTCTCCGGCCACGTCGAAATCGACGCCAGCTTGAAGGCCCCGAGCAACTACGTCGACCTCCACGGCCGCGGGCTCAGGATGAGCAAGGCCGTGGCGACCGCCGGCGGGCAGACCTTTGCCGGGCAATGGCACGAGATCGAAGCCAGCGGTGTGGCCCGGTTGGTGTTCGATCGTGCGCTGCCAGCTGGTCCGGTAACTCTCAGCTTCGATTATCAGGCCTCGTTCGGGAGCGGCCCGGCGGGCATGTTCCACGTCAAGGTCGGCGATGACTGGTACAGCTGGACCCAGTTCGAATCGATCGATGCCCGTGCCGCCTACCCCGGGTTCGACGAGCCGGGCTTCAAGGTGCCGTTTACCGTGACCCTGCGGACCAAACCCGGGCAGATGGCGGTGAGCAACGCGCCCGAGGCTTCGGTTACCACCGAGAACGGCCTCGCCGTGCACCGCTTCGCGCCCACGCTGCCGCTCCCGACCTATCTGGTGGCGATGATGGTCGGGCCGTTCGTGGCGGTTGAGGGCACGGTCCCGGCCACCCCGCAGCGGGCCAAGCCGCTGCCGGTGCGGGTCATCACGACCAAGCAGAATGGCGGCAAGACCGCTTTCGCGCTCGAAGGCACCAAGGGCATCGTCACGCATCTCGAACGGTATTTCAACCAGCCGTTCCCTTATCCCAAGCTCGACCAGATCACCTCGCCGATCATGCCCGGGGCGATGGAAAATGCTGGGGCCGATCTTTACGCGGATTCGATCCTGGTACTCGACGATGCCGCCAGTACCGGCCACAAACGCACCTTCGGGATGGTCGTCAGCCACGAGTTGTCGCACCAGTGGTTCGGCGATCTCGTCACTCCGGCGTGGTGGGACGATATCTGGCTCAACGAAAGCTTCGCCAACTGGATGGGCTTCCGCATCGGCGATGAATGGCGGCCCGATCTCAACATCAAGGCCGGCGCGCTGGCCGAGGGCTTTTCCGCGATGCGCACCGACGCGCTGGTCGCGGGCCGCGCGATCCATCAGCCGATCCCGACCAACGCCCAGATCGACGAAGCCTTCGATTCGATCACTTACGGCAAGGGTGGTCACGTGGTGGCGATGATCGCGGGTTACATGGGCGACGACAAGTTCCGCGCCGGAGTGCGCGGCTATATGGCGGCGCATCGTTATGGCAACGCCACCAGTACCGATTTCTTCGCTGCGATGGCCGCTGCTTCGGGGGACCCACGGATCATCCCCGCGATGCAGAGCTTCACCGACCAGCAAGGCGTGCCGCTTGTCACATTTTCGCCCGGTCCCAAGGGCAGCTTCCGGATAACCCAGAGCCGCTATGCGATGCTCGGGGCTAAAGCCCCGGCCGAGCGCTGGGGGGTGCCGCTTTGCGTGCGGCGGGACGCCGGGCCCAAGCAGTGCCAACTGCTGACCGGACCCAGCGGCACCGTTACCCTGCGCGGTAGCGGCGCGCTGATCCCCAATGTCGGCGGGACCGGCTATTACCGCTTTGAACTCCCTGCGGCCGAATGGGACCGGCTGATTGCCAGCGCTGCGAAGCTCCCGGGGGGCGAAGCCCAGGCACTGTCCGATTCGCTCTACGCCAGCTTCCGCGCCGGCCGCGCCAGTCCGGCGCAGCTGATCGCCGGAGCGCAGCAGTTGGCGCTCAATCCCGATAGCTATGCCAGCAAGGCGGGGATGGACACGCTAGAGATTTTTGACACCGCCGGGTTGCTTTCACCTGCGGGTCAGGCGGGCTACCGCCGATTGGTTGAGCGTATCTACGCGCCCAAGCTCACGGTACTGGGGTTCGATCCGCGCACCGCAGCCTACACAGGCGAGGACCCTGAAAAATCGCAAAGCCGCGAGCAGGTGGTCGAGCAACTGGCGACCATCGCGCGCGATCCTGGGGTCCGCAATGTGCTCGCCAAAGCAGGACGCGCCTTTCTGGCGGGTGACGCGCGCGCGCTCGATCCGACCTGGTTCGGTCTGGCCTTCTCGGTGCTCAACGATGAAGGCGGGCTCGATGCAGCCAAGGCGCTGTTCGAAAAGGCGCTCGGCTCGCAGGATGCGTTGCTGCGCCCGGCCGCGTTGAGCGCGGTTGCCGGTTCGGGCAATGCGGAAGTGGCGAAGTGGGTGCTCGACAGCAAAACCGATACGCGGCTGCGAAGCAGCGAACGACTGGGCATGATCCGTGCGGTAATCGGCGACAGAGGCACTCGCGACATGGGGTTCGAGTGGCTCAAGCTCCATTTTGACGAGCTGGCCGGCGGCGGCGGCGGGATTTTCTTCACCGCTGGTCTGCCGCGCACGGTTGGCGGGTTCTGTTCGGCAGCCCGCGCGGATGAAATCGCCGCGCTGCTCGGACCACGCCTCGCCGGCAAGACCGGCGCGCTCGAGCTTGATCGCACGGTCGAGCGGGTGCGCAGCTGCGGCCTGCTCAAGGATGCGCGCGGAGCCGAACTGTCGGCCGCGCTGGCCAAGATCAACTAAGCGGCAGCCGAAGCTCAGCGGTCAACCCCGCAATCTGACCGTCCGCGCCGGTACGATTGGCGAGCTTGAGCGTGCCGCCATGCTGGTCGGCGATGGCCCGAGCGAGAGTGAGGCCGAGGCCGGCACCACCTGTGCCGCTGTTGCGCGATGGGTCGCCGCGGGTGAACGGTTCGAGCATCGCACTGAGCTGATCGGGCGGAATGCCCGGGCCGTCATCCTCGATCTGGATCACCACGCTCGAGCCCTCACGCATCAAGCCGATCCGGGCCTGTTTGCCGTAACGCAGCGCGTTGACCGTGAGGTTGCGCAGCGCGCGGCGCAGCCAGGTGGCGCGCAGTGGCAACACAATCCGTTCGCTTGCCGGGGTGAAAGTGACCGGCTCGCCCATGTCTTCGAACTCTTCAGCGACCTGCCCGACCAGCGCGCCCAGCTCTGCGGGCTCGAGCGGGTCGCTCGGGCGGCCGACCCGGGCCAGGCTGAGAATGTCGTCGAGTGAGCGGGTGATGTCCTCGATCGTGCGAGCCATCTTGGCGCGTTCGGTATCGTCCTCGACGCTTTCGATCCGCACCCGCAAGGCGGCCAGCGGGGTCTTGAGATCGTGGCCGATCGCGCCCAGCATCACGTCCTTTTCGTCGAGCATCGCCGAGAGCCGCGCTTCCATCGCATTGTGCGCGGTGATCAGGCGGCGCAGGTCGTCCGGGCCTTGTGGGTCGAGCGGGCCATCGGCGTCCTGCTTGGCGGCAAACCGCTCAAGCCGGGTGGTCAATGCGGCGAGCGGTTTGGTGATCTGCCCGAGGATTAGGGCAATCGCACCGAACAGCAGCGCGAACAGCAGCAGCGTCTGTCCGACCAGCGTCATCAGGAGTGCGCGCTCGGTCGGCGGAACCGGCAGCCGTACCACCATCCACCCGCCCCCTTGGGGCAGCTCGACCCCGGCGACCATCACTTCGCTCGGGACCGGGGGGGCGTGCAGGCCCAGCACCAGTGCGCGCCGCGCTGCTCGTCGTGCCAAGTGCTGATCGCCCGTTGCCGGGCGGCGCAGCACCACCACATGCGCCGCGCTCACACCCTGTCCGGCGAGAATCTCCTGCAGCTCGGCTTCGGCCTTGGGGCTGCGCAGATCGCCCGGTTGCAGCGGCGCGGAAGTCATGTGTTCGACTTTGAGTTCGCGTGCCGCATCGAACGTGCCGACCGGATGCGGGCCGAGCATGACTTCGTCGTGATTGGCCGCGAACAGCCGCATCGCGGCGCCGTGGACCAGTGCCGCTTCGCGCCGCTCGGTCTGCGCGCGGTAAAGTAGCGCAGCACTGATACCCTGTGCGAGCAGCAGCGCGACCGCCACTGCCAGCAACAACTGGCCGCGCAGGCTGCGGGGCAGCAGTCCGGCCAAAGCGCGCGGCATCAGGAAGTGCGGATCCGGCGCACGTCGGCGGCGAGCATGTAGCCGCCGCCCCAGACCGTCTGGATCAGGACCGGATTGCGGTTGTCGGGTTCGATCTTGCGGCGCAGGCGGCTGACCTGATTGTCGACCGCGCGGTCGAACAGGTGCGCCTCGCGGCCTTGCACCATGTCGAGCAGCCGGTCACGATCGAGCACCTGGCGCGGGTGTTCGAGAAAGGCGAGGAGTAGGCGAAATTCCGCCGAGGAAATCGAGACCATTGCCCCGCCCGGATCGGTCAGTCGGCGCTTCAGCGGATCGAGCCGCCAGCCTTCGAACTCGAACAGTTCGTCGTCGGCCACCGGCGCGGCGCCCTTGGCGCTGCGGCGCAGCACCGAGCGGATCCGGGCGACCAGCTCGCGCGGCTCGAACGGTTTGACGACGTAATCGTCGGCACCGATTTCGAGCCCGACGATCCGGTCGGTCGCCTCGCCCCGCGCGGTCAGGAAGATGGTCGGGATGGCGTGGGTTTCAGCGAGGTGGCGGCACAGCGACAGCCCGTCCTCGCCCGGCATCATGATGTCGAGCAGGACCAACTCGGGTGCCTCGGTCTTGAGCAGCGAGCGGGCCTGCGCCGCACTATCGGCCTGGACAACGCTGAACCCCTGGCGCGAGAGATACTCGGCCAGGGGTTCGCGCAATGCTGCCTCGTCATCGACGAGCAGCAAGCGGGTAGCGGCAGCCTGATCCATTCAGGGATTGCCCTTATCGCTCAGTTGGCTGGCGGCGGGGGCGGCATGTCGCCCATCATCTGGTGGTCGCCACCCTTTTCGCCGTGTCGCATTCCGCCCATTGCGTGCATTTTTTCGCGCGCGGCCTTGCGTTCGGCCTGCGTCAGCTGACCGTCATGGTTGGCGTCCATCATGTCGAAGTGTTTGACGTGTGCGGCCAGGAACTCATCGCGGCTGACCGCGCCGTCCTTGTTGGTATCGGCCATGTGCATCATCATCATGCCGCCGCCGTGGCCGCCGGCATCCTTGCCGGCAGGGCCACCGTGCATGGCTTCAGGGCCTGCATCGCCGCCCGGGCCACGCTGGTGCGCCGCCATGAATTCATCGCGTGACAAGGCGCCGTCATGATTGGCGTCGATCCGGTCGAACATCTGGCCTTCGTGCGCGGCGCGGTCGGCAGCATCGAGCTTGCCGTCGTGATTTGTGTCCATTTTGGCGAACATTTCGGTGCCCTTGGCCTGGAACTCGGCCTTGGTCACGGTCTTGTCACCGAGCGGATCGCCGCCCGGCATGGTTTCGGCGGCATAGGCACCGCCCGCAAGACCCAGCGCGAGCAGCGACAGGCCGATCAGTGACTTCTTCATGCGAACATCTCCTGGGTTCGGATTAGGTGAAGCCGCGCGGACCGACGGGAGGGGATGGGCCAGAACCGCGCGGCTTCCATGACCGGTTCTAGGACCATGGTGTCGCACCTCTATGCCACAATCGGGCTGATTTGTCGTCATTTGTCGCAGGATGCCTGCGGGCCAGATCAACGCGGCCAGATCAACGCGGCCTATGCTGCGTCCCCGCTCCGGCGGTGATGAACAGCGTGGTCGCCGTGCCCGCCACGTCGGCGGTGTGCCACACGCCCGGCAGGTTGATCGCATATTCGCCGGCACCGATTGTCACTTGCTCAAGGTGCCCGTCCGGGAATTCCTGGTGCAAGGTCATTTCCCCCGACAGACACAGCACCACTTCGGCGCCCGCCGGGTGCACCTCCCAGCTGGTCCAATCCTCGGTGAAGGTGTGTGTCGTGACCAGCCGGCCTTCGCCGCCGTCAGCCGCATTGCGCTCCGAATAGGCCTCATACCAGTCCATCGCGCCGGTGAACTCGGGCTGCGGCAACGCCGTTGCGCCAAGGCCGAGGTGCAGCGGAAACCGCTCGATCGAAATTCCGGCCATCGGTTGGAGCCTCCTAGCCCATAATAAACGCAGCGAGCTTGTTGCCGTCAGGATCGCGGAAATAGCCGGCATAGAACCCGCCTTCACCGCGCGGTCCGGGGGCGCCTTCGTCGGTCCCTCCATTGACCAGCGCAATGTCGTAGAGCCGCTGCACCTGGCCCTGGTCCTGCGCCTCGAGCGCGACCATCACCCCGTTGCCGACGGTGGCAGCATTGCCATCGAATGGCGCAGTTGCCGCGATTCCGGCGCCGCCGCCCGGGGTGCCCCAGGCAATAAAGCTGTCGAACTCCATCATCCGCCCGGTGCCCATTTCAGCGGCAATGGCATCGTAGAACTTTGCGGCACGCGGCAGGTCGTTGGTGCCGACGGTGACATATCCGATCATGGTTCTCTCCCTAGCGAATCGATATCAGAACATTACAGGAACATTATCACACCGACAAGGGTAAGCAAGCCGCCTTGAGCCAATCGAGCGCCGCACCGTCCAATTGCGGGGCGAGCACCGTTTCGACCTGCGCATGATAGCTGTTCCACCACTCAGCCTCGTCACGCGAAAGCAGGTTTTGCTCCACCAAAGTGGCGTCGATCGGCGCAAAGGTCAGCGTCTCGAACCCGAAATATTCGCCTTCCGCCCCGGCGATTTGGCGTGGTTCGACCAGCACCAGGTTCTCGATCCGGATGCCGTATGCGCCGCTTTTGTAATAGCCCGGCTCGTTCGAGAGGATCATTCCGGCGAGCAGCTCCTGCCCGGTCCCGGCCTGGCCGCCGGCCGATTTGGCGATCCGCTGCGGGCCTTCGTGGACCGAGAGGAAGCTGCCCACCCCGTGCCCGGTGCCATGGGCATAGTCGATCCCGGCGTGCCACAGGTGCATCCGCGCAAAGCTGTCGAGCTGCGAGCCGGCTGTGCCCTTGGGGAAAGTCGCCAGTGCGAGCGTGATATGGCCCTTGAGCACGCGGGTGAAGCGATCCTTGTGCTCGGGCGTCGGCGCGCCCGGGCCGACCCATACGGTCCGGGTGATGTCGGTGGTGCCGTCGAGGTATTGCCCGCCCGAATCGACCAGGTAGATCGAATTGGGCGAGATCGGGATGTTGGAGGCTTCATCGACCTTGTAGTGCGGACTGGCGGCGTGCGCTCCGGCGGCGGAGATCGTGTCGAACGACAGATCGCGCAATAGCCCGGTGTCTTCGCGGAAAGCCTGCAGCCGTGCGGCGGCGGAAAGCTCATCGAGCTCGCCCTTCGGTGCCTCAATGCTCAACCAATGCAGGAACCGTGCAATCGCCGCGCCGTCGCGGGCCTGCGCGGCGCGCTGGCCCGCCTGCTCGGTGGGGTTCTTGACCGCCTTGGCCAGCACGGTCGGGTCGGTCATCGTGCACACCGTCGCGCCCGCGCCTTCCAAGGCGCTGAACACTGCGGCGACCGAACGTTCTGGATCGACGGCCACCTTCTTGCCCGCGAGCGCCTGCAATTGCGGCACGAATTGATCGCGCGGCCGGATCGTTACAGCGTTGCCCAGATGCGCGCGCAGTTCGGAGGTGACCTTTTCCTCGGCGATGAACAGCTCGGCGGTGCCATCGGCGTGGGCGACTACGAACGATAGTGCTACCGGGGTGCGCTCGACATCGGCCCCGCGCAAGTTCAGCAGCCACGCCACACCGTCGAGCGCCGAGACCACCGCCGCGTCGAGGCCCTTTGCCGTTAGCCATTCGGCCACCGCGCTGCGCTTGGCCTCGCTTGACTGCCCGGCGTAATCGTTGCCGTGGACCATGGCCGGGGCGAGCGACGGCGCTGGCCGGTCGGTCCACACGGCGTCGATCGGGTTGCCCTCGGTTGGGACCATCGCCGCGTCTTTGGCCTTCAGCGCAGCGCTGCACGCCTCAACCCACGGCTTGCCGTGCAGCCACGGATCGAAGCCGATCTTCGCGCCCGCGGGGGCATGTTCGGCCAGCCACGCCGGAATGCTGGTGCTCAGAGTCGACTCGTAGCCGAACAGCTGCCCATCGACCTGCTCGCGCACTTGCAGCGTATAGCGCCCATCAACGAACACCGCCGCTTCATCGGTCAGCACTACTGCCGATCCAGCCGATCCGCCGAACCCGGTCAACCATGCCAGCCGCTGCGCGTAGGCACCGACATATTCGCTCATGTGCTCGTCCGAGATTGGCACCACAAAGCCGTCGAGTTCGCGGCGTTTGAGCTCCTTGCGCAGGTCGTCGAGGCGGGTCTGGTGGACGTTCATCAGCATGGCAATTTTCCGGGTGATGCTTGCGGGGACAGAGGCGGCACCATAGAGCCGCAGCATGACGCTTACCACTCCCTTGGCCACTCCCCCCGTCGCCGTAAAAAAACCGCACGTCGAAACGCATCACGGCATCGCACTGAGCGACGACTACGCCTGGCTGCGCGATCCCGGTTATCCCGAGGTTACCGATGGCGAAGTGCTCGCGCACTTGGCTGCGGAAAACGCCTGGTTCGAAAGCCGGATGGCCCCGCATCAGCCGCGCATCGACGCGCTGTTCACCGAGATGCGCGGGCGGATCAAGGAAGCCGACAAGTCGGTGCCGCAGAAGGACGGCGACTGGCTTTACTGGATCGAGTTCGAGCAGGGCGCGGAGTACAAGAAGTGGTGGCGGCGGCCCGTTGCAGGTGGCCCTGACGAGTTGATCCTCGATGAGGTCGCGCTCGCGGCGGGCAAGGACTACTTCCGGTTGGGCGCGATCGCGGTGTCGAACGACGGGACCAAGCTGGCCTGGTCGGTCGATGACAACGGTTCGGAACGCTTCACCGCGCGGGTCAAGGTGATCGCCAGCGGCGAAATGCTGCCCGACGAAATCCCCGGCACGCTGTCCTCGCTGGTCTGGGTCGCGGGCGATACGGGG
>JARXKR010000253.1 GCA_030271565.1 Pseudomonadota bacterium | reverse complement strand
TCTCGGTTGAACCGACCGGCCGCGCTGTGCTCGAATACCGCGCCACCCCGGCGCAGTGCCATTCGGGCGGCGTGGTGCAGGGCGGGTTCGTGACCGGCTGGATCGACGCCGCGATGGCGCACGCGGTTATGGCGATTCCGGGTGACGAGGTCGTGCCGATGACGCTCGAAATCAAGGTCAGCTTTTTCGCCCCGACCCGCCCGGGACTGGTGCGGGCCGAAGCCTGGGTGGTGCAGGGCGGACGGCGCACGGCGTTTGTCGAGGGCACGCTCAAGGACGCAGCCGGAACGCTGCTGGCCAAGGCCAGTTCGACCATCACGATGATGAACCGCGCCAAGGTCGAAGCTGCGGCAAAGCGTGCGCTGGCTGGTTAGGTCGGCGGAGCGGGCGGATCGGCCAATCGGTAACCGCCGCCGGGGAACGGGTGCGGCGCGAACAACTGCCATTCCTTAGCAATCGGCCCCTTGATCACCTGCTCGCCGTAAAGCAGCGTCGCATTGAGGGTAAGGCTGGCTTTTTCCAGCGCTTGCAACACTCCGGCTGACACCACCAGCACCGCCCAGGCGATCTCCCCCTCGATCCGCAGGGTGAAACGCAGCTCAGGCAAATCGATTTAGCCGCATTTGACCGTGACCACCGGATGAAGATCGATCCCCAGCGGGTGCTGGCCCAGCTTGAGCTTGGCAGTCGATCCGTCGAGCGCGGTCTCACGACCAAGTTCGCGCAGCTCCTTCGCCGCCGCCCAGGCCTGGCCGAGCACGCCGACCAGATCGAGCCCGCGCAAGGCTTCGCGCAATTTGTCGAGGATGACATCGTCGAACAGCCCCCAGTCGCTGCGGGCGAGCTTGTTTCCTTCTTCGGCGAGCTTGTCGCCCAGCGCTTGGCGGGTGCGTTCCAGTTCCTCGCGGCTCGGCAGCTCGTCGAGCGTCAGTTGAAAGGTTTCAGCCATGGTCGTCGGTCTCCACGGGCAGGGGGTCAGGCAGGTGGGTGTCGCCCGGTTCGATCCGGACCTGTGCAGTGGCACCGGGCCAGCGCAGCGCGCGTTCGCCTAGGATCAGCGGCGGAATGCGCGGCGGGTCAAAGTTCGCGTGAGCAGTGATGGTCGGCAGCAATCGTGTCGGTGTTGAGCCGTCGTCGGGTTTTGGAGGGAACCACGGCCAAGTGTACAGACCGATCCCGATCAGTACGATCACGGTAAGCCCGCCCACAACCTTTGGCCAGAGCGGCGGCGGGGTGCAATCTGCCGGAATGGCGTCGGCGAAGGCCGCGTCCACCGGCTGATCCCCGCCTGCCGTGTGCAGCACGAATTCGACCGACTTGGTGCAGTGGCCGTATTCGCCCGGGTCGACCTGAATCTGCCAGTTGGGCTGCCCGTCGGCGAAGACGACTTCCTTTCCTTGGCGCAAGAGGTTGCCGTCCTCATTCAGATCGTAGGTCGGGTGGACCGGATCGGCGAGGTCTGTGCGGGTCACGACGAAGGTGATCGGCGCGTCGTGGCGGACCTCGCCGCGGGTTGTCACGGTGTAGCTCTGTGGCGCACGCGTGTCGGTGATTGTAACTGGCAATTGCGATGGCTTGCCCAATGAAGCACCTTCGCCGACGGTGAGGACAATGACCACCGGCTTGTCGCCGTCGCCGGATGTGCCGGGCGCGGCTTGCAGCGGGATCGTCGCGCTGGAGTCGTTGCCGCTGAAGGTGAAAGTAGCCGGCGCGTCGGTGAGCAGCTCCCCAGGGTGATATTCGAGACCGAGTATATGCGGTTGGCCATCGTCCCGGTTGCGATTGATGGTCAGGGTGAACTTGCCGCCCTCGGCCACTTCGCGCGGGGCTTTGAGCGAGAAGCGCACCGGGTCCGCTGCTGGCGGCGGCGAATATCCCTCGCCGCTCGCGGCCCACAAATAGACCTCCAGGCCGTCGTGTGTCTGGTGCGTGATCGTTTCTGCGGGCAAGCCGGTAGCAGCTTTATCGTCGCGCTTTTTCGGAGTGTACCCAGAAGCCGCCAACAGTCGGGACGCATCTGCAACCGTACATTTGCTGAAATCGGCTAGAATTCCTTGATTTAGCTCGGCCTGTCTGGCGGCCAGATCGCAAGCGGGCACGCCAGTCGGCTGGGCGGCCAGCCCCGGTCCCAACAGCAGCAAGGCAAGGATCGCAATCCCCGTCCACCAGCGCAGCACATTGCCCTCCCGAACAACTTGCAAAACCTATCGACCCGGTCGGCGAACAAGCTAGGCTGCTCCGCAGCGCATTGCAGCAGCTAATATGGTCTAGGAGCAATTGAAGCATGAGCGAGATCAGGCCGTTTACTTTGGCAGTGTCCGAAGCGGCGCTCGACGAGCTGCGCTTGCGGATAGGCCAGACCCGCTGGCCCGAGCGCGAGACCGTAAGCGACTGGAGCCAAGGCACCCCGCTCGCCGACCTGCAGGCGCTGTGCGACTATTGGCGCGGTGGCTACGATTGGCGCAAGTGCGAGACAAAGCTCAACGCGCTGGGCCAATACACCACCGAAATCGACGGGCTCGACATTCACTTCCTCCACGTCCGCTCGCCGCATGCC
>JARXKR010000045.1 GCA_030271565.1 Pseudomonadota bacterium | reverse complement strand
GTTGACCACCGCGATGATCGGCTTGCCGAAATCGTCGTCCTTCATCCCCGTCGCGCGCCACAGCCCGCGCGCGCCGGCCATGTTGCGGCCATGAGTGGAGGTGCGCGAGCGATAGGCGGGCATTGGAACGATCTTTCGTGAACGGGACAGTAGCGGCAGCCCTACACCGCTATTCGGGCAGCTTCAACGCCACTTCATTGCAAATCCGCGCGAGGCGCTCTGCCCAAACGGCCTGCTGCGACGCGCTGGCGATCTGGTCCTGGCGGATCTCGATGCCGAGGTAGGGACGCCCGTCGCCTTCTGCGTGGCGGTTCATCGTCGCGTTGAGCAATTGGCCTGAGTAGGGCTCCTGGTCGCCCACTATCAGACCCTCGGCCTCGAGCAGCGGGATCGCAAGGCGGGCGGCGCGGTCGTCCTGATTGTAGAGCACGCCGACCTGCCATGGGCGCGGCTCGTCGCTGGTCGCGAGCTGCGGAGTAAAGCTGTGCAGCGACAGGATCAGCGCGGGGGGACTGGCATCGAGCAGATCGGCCAGCGCCGCGTGGTAGGGGTGGAAGAACCGCTCGAGCCGCGCCTGATGCCCCTTATGATCGAGCGCGTTGCCGGGAATCGCGTGGCCGTCGCTGGCGATCGGGATGACGGCGGGCGCATGCTCTTCGCGGTTGCAATCGCAGACGAGGCGGCTGACGCCCGCGTGGAATGCAGCGATGCCGGGTCGCTGCGCCATCAGCGCGCCGACTTCGGCGACACCCAGATCGACCGCGATATGCTGGTTCAGCAGTGCCGGGTCGATGCCGAGATCGATGTCTTGGGGGACGCGGTTGGAGGCGTGATCGGATACAACCAGAACCCCCCCGAAACGCGGAGCGCCGATCAGGCGCCAGGCTTCGTGGCCGCTCATCGCAGGTTGCCCGATAGTTGCCACCAATCGGGGTGCGCGGCCTTGATCGACGCTGCGGCGGCATCGCGCCTGGCCGTGCTGTCATACAGCGCAAAGCACGTCGCGCCCGAGCCGGACATACGCGCCAGAACCGCCTTGGTTTGCGCCAATGCCGCCAGCACATCGGCAATCGGCGGGCACAGCGCGATGGCGCTGGGTTCAAGATCGTTGCGGCCTTCGCGGGCGATTGCGCTTACCGGGCCTTCGGGCAAGGGTCCACGGTCGATTCCATCCCAGCCCGCGAACACCGGACCGGTGCTCAGTGGCACACGCGGATTGACCAGCAGCACCGGGGTGCCGGTGAGGTCGCTGGCCACTTCGGTCAGCTCGGTCCCGGTCCCGCGCCCGATGCAGGTGACCGAGCGCACGCAGGCCGGAACGTCGGCGCCGAGCTTGGCCGCACGCTGCTGCCAGTCAGCGGGCAAGCCAAATTGCGCCTCGACCAGCCGGAACACCGCCCCTGCATCCGCCGACCCGCCGCCCAAGCCAGCCGCGACCGGGAGGTTTTTTTCCAGGGTCACCGCCCAGCCCGGCCCGTGGGACAAAGCCTTGAGCGCAGACCCGACGATATTGGCAAACGGATCAGTCAGTTGCCGGGCAAACTCGCCAACCGTCCTTAGCTCGTCCCGTGCGGCAGGCTTGGCCGAAACCACATCCCCCGCATCGACGAACGCGAACAGCGTCTCAAGCCCATGATACCCATCCCCCCGCCGCCGCCGGACATGCAGCGCGAGGTTGATCTTGGCAAAGGCGGTTTCGATCATTTGCGAGAGTCTCCCCCTTTGGGGGAGGTGGCCGTAGCGAAGCGGAGGTCGGAGGGGGGCCGCACCAAGCCCCCACCGTCAGCCCTGCGGGCTGCCACCTCCCCCAAAGGGGGAGACTCTTCCTGCCTACATATTCGGATAATTCGGCCCACCGCCGCCCTCCGGGGTGACCCAGTTGATGTTCTGGTTGGGGTCCTTGATGTCGCAGGTCTTGCAGTGGACGCAGTTCTGCGAGTTGATCTGATACTTCGGGGTGCCGTCGGGGTTTTCCAGCCATTCGTAAACGCCCGCCGGGCAGTACCGGGCCGATGGTCCGCCGAACACGCCCAGCTCGCTGACCTTCTGCAGCTCGAGGTCCTTGACCTGCAGATGGCACGGCTGGTCCTCGGCGTGGTTGGTAAAGCTCTGCGCCACCGATGAAAGCCGATCGAAGCTCAGCACGTTGTCGGGCTTGGGATAGACGATCGGCTTGTACAGATCGGCTCGGCCTGTCTTGGACGCATCGCTGCGATGCTTCATCGTGAACGGCAGGCGAATCCCCAAGTATTCCAGCCACATGACCACGCCTGCGATCAACGTGCCGAGCGTGCCGCCGAATTTGGCCACGATCGGTTCGAAATTGCGCACCATGCGCAGTTCTTTTTCGACCCAGCTGCCACGATAGGCGTCAGAGTAGGCGGTCAGTTCATCGTTCCCGCGTTGCCGCGAGATGGCATCTGCAATCGCCTCGGCCGCCATCATGCCGCTTTTCATTGCAGTGTGGCTGCCCTTGATCCGCGGGACGTTGAGAAAGCCCGCAGTGCAGCCGATCAGCGCGCCGCCCGGGAAGGTCAGCTTGGGCACCGATTGCCAGCCGCCATCGCAGATCGCGCGCGCGCCATAGGAAACGCGCTTCCCGCCTTTCAGGATTTCAGCGATGGCCGGGTGCGTCTTCCATTGTTGCAATTCTTCGAACGGCGAGACGTAGGGATTCTTGTAACCAAGCCAGACGACGTAGCCGAGCGCGACCTGGTGGTTGGCCTGATGGTAGAGAAACCCGCCGCCGAAACCGTCCTTGTCCGCAATCGGCCAGCCCTGCGTATGGATCACCCGGCCCGGCACGTGCTGGTCCGCCGGGATATCCCACAGCTCCTTGATTCCGATGCCATAGACTTGCGGCTCGGCATCGGCGTCAAGATTGTACTTCGCCTTCAGCTGCTTGGTCAGATGACCGCGCGCGCCTTCGGCAAACAGGGTGTATTTGGCGTGGAGTTCCATACCCGGCTGAAAATCGCTCTTGTGACTGCCATCCTTGGCCACGCCCATGTCCTGCGTCGCCACGCCCATGACCGAGCCGTCGTCATTATAGAGCAGTTCGCTGGCCGGAAAGCCGGGGAAAATCTCGACCCCCAGCCCTTCGGCCTGTTCGGCCAGCCAGCGGCACAGGCTGCCAAGGCTGCCGGTGTAGGTGCCCTTGTTATTGAGAAACGGCGGCGCGATGAAGTGCGGCACGGCAAACTTGCCGGTCTTGGTCAGCGCCCAGTGCTGATTGTCGGTGACCGGCGTCTGCGCCATCGGGCAGCCGTCGTCGCGCCATGTCGGCAGCAGCTCGTCAAGCGCCTTTGGATCGACCACCGCGCCCGAGAGGATATGCGCGCCGATCTCCGAGCCTTTTTCGAGCACGCAGACGGTGAGTTCGGCATTGACCTGCTTGAGCCGGATCGCTGCGGCGAGCCCGGCCGGCCCGCCCCCGACGATCACCACGTCATACGGCATCGATTCGCGTTCGCTCATGGCCCTGGTCCACACCCTGTTGATGTCTTTATGTCGCGCAAACCCTTGATTGCTGTAACGGGTGAGGTCAAGACCGTAGGGTGAGTTTCTCCGGTCCATCAGCAGCGCCCGATGCCACTGCCATTGCCGCCGCGCTGCAGTGGTGGCGTGAGGCCGGGGTCGAGCACAGCTATGCCGACGATGCCGCGTGCTGGCTGGCTGCGCCCGAGGTCAAGTCTGCGGCAAGTCCTGCCGCCTACGTCCCGCCGCAGCCTCCCGCGCCGCCACCACGCGCGCTGATCGGCGGCGATCCGGCGCTCTGGCCGCAGCACCTGGGCACCTTCCAGTCTTGGTGGCTGAGCGAGCCTGCGCTCGATGCCGGGCAGGTCGAAGGCCGGATCGGTCCACGCGGCGACGCCGGGGCGGCCATGATGGTGCTGGTCGATCATCCCGAAGCCGAAGACCGCGAGCGCCTGCTGTCGGGCCCGCTGGGGAAGCTGCTCGGTGCAATCCTCGCCGCGATCGGGATTGCGCCCGAACAGGCCTATTTTGCCAGTGCGCTGCCGCGCCATATGCCGCACCCCGATTGGCAGGATCTGGTTGAGACCGGCTTGGCCGAATTGACCCGGCATCACATCGCACTGGCCGCTCCGCAGCGGTTGATCGCCTTCGGAAGCCACGTTTCATCGCTGCTTGGCCACGATCCAGCGAAAAGCGCTGATAGTTTTACGCAAATTACTCATAGCCACGGGGTAGTTTCGGCGTTGATGGCGCCGGGCCTTGAAGACCTGATGGGGCGGCCACGGGTCAAGGCGCGGTTATGGCAGGCATTGCTGGCTTGGCAGAACGCCTGAGCGGGACTGAATGAGCGGGGAAATTACGACGTGAAAGCAGGTTCGAACGCACGCAGGATTGCGGTGCTGCTGGCGATGGCCGGGGCCGCGCTGCCGCTGTGCGCATCGGCCAACAGTGCTTCGGTCGATTACTTCGCCAGCCGCGCTAGCAACAGTTCGGTGCCGGTGCTGCTGACCCAGGACGAGCGCGGCTATTACCGCGAATTGTTTGCCGCGATCGAAAGTGGCAACTGGGCGCGGGTCCAAGCGATGTTCGCGCAGAAGGCCGACGGCCCGCTGCACCAGGTGGCGCGCGCGGAATATTACCTTGCTGCCGGTTCGCCCAAGGTCGAAGCGCCTGCGCTGAGCGGCTGGCTGGCGCTGGGAACCCAGCTGCCGCAGTCCGAGCAGATCGCCAATCTGGCGCAGAAGCGCGGCGCAACCGTCATTCCCACATTGCCGCAAGCGCGCGTCCTCAGCACCTTGCCAAGCCGCGCCCGGCGCGTGCGCCCGCGTGACACGGCGGACGGCACCATGCCCGGCGCGGTCGCGGCAGCGATCAACGGCCAGATCAAGGATGACAGCCCGGCCGGGGCCAAGGCGCTGCTCGACGGGATTGACACCCAGCTTTCAGGCAACGCCCGGGCCGAATGGCGCAGCAAGGTCGCATGGTCCTATTACATCGAGAACGACGATGCCTCGGCCTATGCGCTCGCGCAGACCGCGCAGGCCGGCAGCGGGCCGTGGGTGGCCGAGGGCTGGTGGATCGCCGGGCTCGCCGCGTGGCGGATCGACGATTGCACCGGCGCCGCCGATGCTTTTGCCCGCACGGCTGGGTCTTCCGAAAACGCCGAGCTGACCGCTGCGGCCTACTACTGGCAAAGCCGCGCACTGGTGCGTTGCCGCTTGCCCGATCAGGCCGCTGCGCCGCTGCGCAAGGCGGCGCGGATGGACGAAACACTCTACGGGATGCTGGCACTCGAGCAATTGGGTGCAGCTGTGCCCAAGACCCACGAAGCCCCCGATTTCAGCGCGGGTGACTGGCAGCAACTGCGCGATGTGCCCAATGTCCGCACCGCCGTGATGCTCTCGGAAGTGGGCGAGGATGCGCTGGCCGATGACGTGCTGCGCCACCAGGCGCGGATCGGCGAGCCGGTGCAGTACCAACCCCTGTCGCGCCTCGCGCGCAGTCTCGGTATGCCTGCGACCCAGTTGTGGATGGCTTACAACGTGCCGTCGGGCGGAAAGGCCGAGCCCGCCGCGCGGTTCCCCACGCCCAAGTGGACCCCGGTGACCGGGTGGAAGGTCGATCCGGCGCTGGTCTATGCCCATACGCTGCAGGAATCGGTGTTCCGTACCACCGCGACCAGCCAGACCGGCGCAAAAGGCCTGATGCAGATCATGCCTTCGGCCGCGCGCGATCATGCCGGGGAACTGGGCGTGGCCGGCAACGCGCGCGATCTGGCCAAGCCCGAGGTCAACCTCGCGTTCGGGCAGAACCACCTGCAGATGCTGCGCGATTCGTCCGGCACGCAGGGCTTGCTACCCAAGGTAATGGCCGCCTACAACGCTGGCCTCACCCCGATTACCCGCTGGAATACCGAGATCAAGGACAAGGGCGATCCGCTGCTGTGGATCGAAAGCGTGCCCTATTGGGAAACCCGCGGCTACGTGAACATCGTGATGCGCAACTACTGGATGTACGAGCGTCAGGCCGGCGGCCCGTCGGAAAGCCGGATGGCCTTGGCGCAGGGCATGTGGCCGACCTTCCCCGGCCTGTCGGGCAGCATCGCGGTGCGGATGCGGGCCGATGGGACGGTGCTGCGTGGCCGTTGACCCGAGCCGGACGTTCAAGCCGATCCGGATCGCGGTGCTGACCGTTTCAGACACGCGCACCCATGCCGACGACACCTCGGGCGATCTGCTGGTCGAACGGATCAAGGCCGCCGGCCACCAGCTCGCCGCACGCGCGATCGAGCGCGACGATCCCGGTGCGATTGCCGGGCGGCTCAACACCTGGATCGACGAGCGGCTGGCCGATGCGATCGTTACCACCGGCGGGACTGGCCTCACCGGCCGAGATGTCACCCCCGAAGCGCTCGACCGGATCAAGGACAAGGACATCCCCGGGTTCGGCGAACTGTTCCGCTGGATCTCGTACCAGACCATCGGCACTTCGACCGTGCAAAGCCGCGCGTGCGCGGTGCTGGCGCGCGGGATTTATGTGTTTGCACTGCCCGGCTCGAACGGCGCGGTGAAGGACGGCTGGGACAGGATTCTGGCCGAGCAGCTCGATAGCCGCAACCGGCCGTGCAATTTTGTCGAGCTGATGCCGCGGCTGCGCGAGGTTTAGCTCCACTACCCCTCTCCCCTTGCGGGAGAGGGACAGCTCGCGCAGCGAGCAGGGAGAGGGGACCCCCTCTCCAACTGCGGCTAAGTCGCTTCGCTCCCAAGCCTTCGTATCCTCTCCCGCAAGGGGAGAGGAGTTTGCAATTTCGTTCCTTTTATGTTCTAAAACCGCAATGCCACTCGAACCACCCATCCACGGCCGTGGCGCCCCGACCGCGCACGTTCCGCAGCGCTTCGGTCTCGCCGCGCGCGAAGCCGATGGCGATTGGCTCGATGAGCGCGAAGCGATCGACGGCCCCGCCCCGCGCCTGCGCACCACGGTAACCGAAGAACACGCCCGCACGATCATCAGCTTCAACCAGTCACCCGACATTCCGTTCGACCGCTCGATCAACGCCTATCGCGGCTGTGAGCACGGTTGCGTCTATTGCTACGCGCGGCCAACTCACGCTTATCACGATCTGTCGCCCGGGCTCGACTTCGAAACCAAACTGTTTGCCAAACCCAACGCCGCCGCGTTGCTGCGCGAGACGCTGGCCAAGCCCGGCTACAAGCCCGCGCCGATCGCGATGGGGACCAACACCGATCCCTACCAGCCGATCGAGGACCGCTACCGGATCACCCGGCAGGTGCTCGAAATATGCCTTGAAACGCGCCATCCCGTTACAATCACTACGAAGAGTTCGCGAGTGGTGCGCGATCTTGACCTGCTTGAGCAGCTTGCTGCACTGGGTCTGGTGGCTGTCGGTGTGTCGGTGACCAGTCTTGACCCGCGCTTGTCCGGTTTGTTGGAACCGCGCGCATCATCGCCGGCCAAGCGCCTCGATGCACTGCGCCAGCTGGTCGCGGCCGGCGTGCCGAGCCACGTTTCGGTGGCCCCGGTGATCCCCTCGATCACCGATGAGTTCATCGAAGGCATCTTGCAGGAAGCCGCCGCGCGGGGCGTGCGTTCGGCCAGCTGGATCATGCTGCGCCTGCCGCATGAGGTCGCGCCGCTGTTCCGCGAATGGCTGGATGCGCATTTCCCCGACCGCGCCGACAAGGTCATGCATACCGTCCAGTCGATGCGTCACGGCAAGGACAATGACGCCGGATTTTTCACCCGGATGAAGCCGCTCGGCACCTGGGCCGACCTGTTCCGGGCGCGCTTCCGGATCACCACCAAACGGCTGGGAATGAACGAGGAGCGGCTGAAACTGGATTGCAGCAAGTTCATTCGACCAAACCCAGATGGGCAATTACAGTTGATCTGAAATTGACCGCGATTGTCAGGGAGCAACACGCAATGACCGAACGCAAAACTCATCGGCCGCACAAACGGATCGCCGGTCGCAAGGAGGAAGGCGTCGCCACGCGCAAGGGCGAACACACCGGGTTCAACGGTTGGCTCGCAGTCAGAATCACCGATGTGGTCGGGACGATGTGGTGCGCCTACGCCTTCGCCGGGCTGGCCCTGATCAGTCTGCCTGCAGCGATCAAGGGCGGAACAGCGCCGCTGATCGCGTGGATCGCACAGACCTTTTTGCAACTCGTCCTGCTCTCGATCATCATGGTCGGGCAGAAGGTGGCAGCAGCGGCTTCGGACAAACAGGCCTACCAGACCTACCGCGATGCCGAAGCGCTGCTTGAAATCAGCGACGACCTCCACCGGCTGATCACGCTCAACAATGCGATGACCGAGGAAATCCAGACGCTGGTGAAGAAGGACTAACCCCCAAAACGAATCAACCGGCTGTCCTTCACTGCCGCGGTACGGTGTGCGACGATATCCGCTTTGTACGACGGATCAGCCACCATTGCGAAGAACGCGGCGCTGTTTGGGTAACCCATCACGAAGGCTTCGTCCCACTCACCATCGGGACCGGTGACGACGCATTCGAGGTCGCCCTGCCAAACCATTTTGGCGCCGAGTTTTTCCGCCACGCCGCGAAAGCCGCGCGCATAAATGGCATAGGCATCGCGCCCGGTAATGCCGTTGCCGTGATCGGGATGATCCACCGGATACTGCGCCAAATCATGAAACTTGATCAGGTTCAGCATGTGGATCGGCCGGTCGCGCGGCAGGTCCTTGAAGCGTTGCCAATTGTCCGGGCTTGGATCGATGTATGCGGTCATTTCGCTCTCCCCTTGCGGGCAATCTGGCGCGAGCGGGAGCTGCTGGCAAGCCGCCAAGCGGGAACCTTGCGCTGCGCCGACCGTTTTATGCCGCATACAGGAGGACACATCATGTCAGACGAACACATCACCACCACGACCTCGCCCGATGGCAACACCAGCCACACCACGGTTTCGGGCGGCGGCAGCGGCAGCAGCGGCGCAGGCTGGCTGTTCGGCTTGATCGCGGTCGTGCTGATCGGCTTCGGGATTTACTATTTCGCTATGCAATCGAACAGTACGGCGAACAAGGACAACGCAGTGGCTGCAGCGGCGCAGGATGTCGGCAACGCTGCCAAAGATGTCGGTAACGCCGCGCAGGACGCCGCGAGCAACGTCAAGAAGCCCTGATCCAGTTTAAGGCGCGCGCCGGCTACAGCGAGCGGCGCGCGTCTTAATCCGCCAATTTGTAATCGCGAAATTGTTCGCGCAGGTCTTTCTTGCTGACCTTGCCGGTGCCGCCGTGCGGGATTTCGGCGACGAATTCGACCGCATCGGGGAGCCACCATTTGGCCACCGACACCGCCAGGTGCGTTTTTATTTCATCGGCGCTGACCTCGGCCCCGGTTTTTGTCACAACCACCAAAATCGGGCGTTCGTCCCAGCGCGGATGGTAGATCCCGATTGCCGCCGCCTCGGCCACCGCCGGATGGCTCATTGCGGCGTTTTCCAGTTCGACCGAGCTGATCCACTCCCCGCCCGACTTGATCACATCCTTGGTCCGGTCGGTCAGTTGCAGTGTGCCGTCGGGGTGGAGGATCGCGACATCTCCGGTGTCGAACCACTGGTCCTCGACCGTCGCATCGGCCTCGGCCTTGAAATAGCGTTTGATCACCCAAGGACCGCGCACCTGCAGCGCGCCCGAGGTCTGCCCATCGCGCGGCAGCACCTTGGCCGGATCGTCCAGATCGACGCAGCGCAGTTCGACCCCGAACGGCACCCGGCCTTGCATCATTTTGACGTCGACCTGTTCGTCGAAGCTCAAGAGGTCCCAGTTCCAGCATTTGGCCCCTGTGGTCCCGATCGGGCTGGTCTCGGTCATGCCCCAGGCATGCGCGACATTGACCCCGGCGCGCATCAGCCGTTCGATCATGAAGCGCGGCGCTGCTGAGCCACCGATGATCGCTTGCCTGAGCGTAGGCAGGGTCACTCCTGCGGCATCCATATGCTGGAACATGGAAAGCCACACGGTGGGTACGCCGGCCGAATGGGTCACCTTTTCCCGGTTCATCAGCTCGCACAGCACCACGGGATCGTTGACCGCGCTGAATACGAATTTGATCCCTGCCGCCGCGCCGCCCCACGGCAGGCCCCAGCTGGCGGCGTGGAACATCGGCACCACCGGCAACATGACCGAACGCGCATCGAGATCGAAGATCGGTGGCTGCACCGAAGTGATCGCGTGGAGCATGGTCGAGCGGTGCTCGTACAGCACGCCTTTGGGATTGCCGGTGGTGCCGCTGGTATAGCACAGCATGCACGGATCGCGTTCGTCGCCCTGCGCCCATTGGGTGTCGCCATCCTCGGCTCCGATCCACTGCTCGAACTCGCCATTGTCGTAACAGATGTAGTGTTTGATCGTGGTCCATTTGGGCTTCATCCGATCGACCAGCGGCTGGAATGCTGCATCGTAAAGCAGCACCTGATCCTCGGCGTGGTTGGCGATGTATTCCAGCTGGTCGTCGAACAGCCGCGGATTGACCGTGTGGAGCACCCCGCCCACCCCGACCGCGCCGTACCAGCTGACCAGGTGCCGCGAATGGTTCATCGCCAAGGTCGCAATCCGTTCGCCCGGCTTTACCCCCAAACGCCGCAGCGCCTGAGTCATCTTCAAGGCATCGTCGCGAATCCCGGCCCAAGTGGTGACCGTCTCGCTACCATCGGCCCAATGGGTGAGGATTTCCCGCGTGCCGTGTTCGCGCGCGGCGTGGTCGATAATATGGGTTACCCGCAGGTCCCAGTTTTGCATTGCGCCCAGCATTCCGCTCTCCCGCTCGTCTCTTGCGTCAAGCGACCAGTCGGAGGTTAGCCCCGCCGCGCCGCGCACTTAGCTGCACATTGGCAACCCCGGGGACATTTGCCAAGCGTTCCGCGAGCTCGCCGTCGAGCTGGAAATCGCGGCCGAGCCGGATCAGCTGGTCCACTCCGGTGCCGGTGTGGAGCCGCGCCACCACTTCGCCGCGCCCATCGGCCCCGCCAACCAGCAGCGCGGCGAGTTCGGCGAAGGCTTCGATGCGCGAAACATCGAGCTTGAGCAGCATGCTCGCCGCGCTCTTGACCTCGTCGAGCGGGCGCGCGCTGCGCACCGTGACGCGTGGCGGCTCGTCCGGGCTGGGCGAATCGAGCTCGACCGTGAGCAGCAGGCAGGTGCCGTCCTTGGCCCATTGCAGCATTGGCTCGACCAGCGATTCCTCGAAGCAGGCGGCGCTGAACTGGCCCGAGCTGTCGGAAAAGTCGGCGCGGATGAAATCAGCCCCCCGCCGGGTCTTGCCGCGGTTCACGCCCTCGACCATCGCCGCCATCATCGCCTGCGCGCGGCCGCCAGCGGGCGCGCCGCTTTCCATCAGGCTGGCGAAAGTCCGCGCGCCATTGGCCGAAGCAACCGCGCGCCACTGTTCGCATGGATGCGCTGCGAAATAGAACCCGAAGTTTTCGCGTTCCTTGGCCATCGTTTCGGGCTTCGACCACGGCTCGGTCTCGACCAGCCGCAGTGTCGGGGCGGCGTGATCTTCACCCCCGAACAGCCCGCCCTGCCCGCTGGTCCGGCTGCGCGCGGCCTCGTCGGCCACTGCCAGCAGCATATCGGCATTGGCCATGACCTTGGCGCGGTTGGGATCGAGCCCGTCGAAGGCCCCGGCCCCGGCGAGGCCTTCGAGCTGGCGGCGGTTCATCGAGCCCTGCGGGGCGCGGCGGAACAGGTCCTCAAGGCTTTCAAACCAGCCGTTCGCCTCACGCTCGGCGTGGATGGCGTCCATCGCCTTCTCGCCGACGTTGCGGACGCCCGCGAGGGCATAGCGCACTTGGTAGCCATCATCGGTGCGCTCGACGGTAAATTCGGCCTCGCTGCGGTTGATATCGGGCCCGGCAAGCGCAATCCCGCGCCGCCGCATGTCATCGACAAAGATCGCCAGCTTTTCCGACTGGTGCATGTCGAAGCACATCGATGCGGCGTAGAATTCGTGCGGGTAATGGGTCTTGAGCCAGGCGGTCTGGTACGCGAGCAGGGCATAGGCCGCGGCATGGCTCTTGTTGAAGCCGTAGCCGGCGAATTTGTCGATCAAGTCGAACAGCTCGCCCGCCTTGGGTGGCTCGATCTGCGAGACTTCGGCGCAGCCGGCGATGAACCGCGCGCGCTGCGAATCCATCTCTTTCTGATCCTTCTTGCCCATCGCGCGGCGCAGCAAGTCGGCATCGCCGAGCGAATAGCCCGCCAGAATCTGCGCGGCCTGCATCACCTGTTCCTGATAGACAAACACGCCATAGGTTTCGGCGAGCACTTCCTCGAGCTTGGGGTGCGGATAGACGATTTCCTCGGCGCCGTTCTTGCGCCGCCCGAACAGCCCGATGTTGTCCATCGGCCCCGGGCGATAGAGCGAAACCAGCGCGATGATGTCACCAAAGCTGGTCGGCTTGACCGCCGCCAAGGTGCGCCGCATCCCTTCGGATTCGAGCTGGAACACCCCGACCGTGTCGCCCGCCTGAAGCAGATCGTAGACCTGCTCGTCGTCCCACGCGAGCAGCGCCAGATCGATCTCGATCTCACGCTTCTGCATCAGTTGGGTGGCCTTCTTGAGCACCGACAGCGTTTTGAGACCAAGGAAATCGAACTTGATCAGGCCCGTGTCCTCGACATATTTCATGTCGAACTGGGTCACCGGCATGTCCGAACGCGGATCGCGGTAGAGTGGAACCAATTGTGCCAGCGGACGGTCGCCGATTACCACCCCGGCGGCGTGGGTTGAACTATTGCGCGGCAGACCTTCCAATTGCACCGCAAGGTCGATCAGCCGCCGGACCTCATCGTCCTCGTCGTAGGCATGCTTGAGTTCGGACACACCATTCAAGGCGCGCGGCAAGGTCCACGGGTCGGTCGGGTGGTTGGGGATCATCTTGCACAGCCGGTCAACCTGGCCGTAGCTCATCTGCAGGATCCGCCCGGTGTCGCGCAGAACTGCGCGGGCTTTCAGTTTTCCGAAGGTGATGATCTGCGCGACGTGGTCCTCGCCGTACTTGGCCTGGACATAGCGGATCACTTCGCCGCGGCGGGTTTCGCAGAAATCGATGTCGAAATCCGGCATCGAGACGCGCTCGGGGTTGAGGAAGCGTTCGAACAGCAGCCCCAGTCTGAGCGGATCGAGATCGGTGATGGTCAGCGCCCAGGCAACCACACTGCCCGCCCCAGAACCGCGCCCCGGACCGACCGGAATGTCGTTATCTTTCGCCCACTTGATGAAGTCGGCGACGATCAGGAAGTAACCGGCAAAGCCCATCGTGTTGATCACGTTGGCCTCGAATTCGAGCCGGTCGAAATAGGCCTGGCGGTCTTCCTCAGCCATTTCGCCATAAGGCAGCAGCCGTGCTTCGAGACCCGCGCGGGCATCGTCGATCAGCATCTGGTCCTCGCCCGCGCCGCCCTTGGCCAGACTGGGCAGCAGGGCGGCGCGCTTGGGCGGGGCGTATGCACAGCGCTTGGCAATTACGAGCGTGTTGGCCAGCGCCTCGGGCAAGTCGGCGAACAGCTCCTGCATCATCGGCGCGCTCTTGACCCAGGCCTGCGCGCTCGAGCGCGGGCGCTCGGCGGCGTCGAGGTGAGTCGAGTTGGCAATGCACAGCATGGCATCGTGCGCGGCATGAAACTGCGGATCGCCGTAGGCCGCCGGGTTGGTTGCGACCAGCGGCAGGGCGCGCGCGTAAGCAAGCTCGATCAGTGCATCCTCGGCAGCTTCCTCCGCCGGTTCGCCGCGCCGGGCGATTTCGATGTAAAGCCGCCCCGGGAACAGCGCCTCAAGCGCCGTGCAATATTCATTGGCGCTTTCGCTGCGGCCCTCGGCCAGGAGCCGGACCAGTGCGCCTTCGCCCGCTGCGGTCAGCGCGATCAGGCCGTCGGTATGCCCGTCCAGATCGTCCAACGTGACGTGCGG
>JARXKR010000252.1 GCA_030271565.1 Pseudomonadota bacterium | reverse complement strand
CATCGGCATGCGGCGAGCGGACGTGGAGGAAGTGAATGTCGAGCCCGTCGATTTCCGTTTTGAACTGCCCCAGCGCATTCAGCCGCGCTTCGCACGCGCGCCAATCGTAATCCTGCCGCCAATATTCGCACAACGCCTGCAGCTCGGCGAGCGGGGTGCCCTGACTCCAGTCACTCACCGTCTCGCGCTCGGGCCAGCGGGTCTGACCGAGCCGCAAGCGCAAATCATCGAGCGCCGCTTCGGGCACCGCCAAAGTGAACGGCCTGATCTCGCTCATGCTTCAATTGCTCCTAGACCATATTAGCTGCTGCAATGCGCAGCGAAGCAGCCTAGCCTGTTCGGCAACCGGGTCGATAGGGTTTCGCAAATTGTCGGGAGGGCAATGTGCTGAGCAGTCTGGTGCGCTTGCTTGTCGCAGCACTGGTATTGGCCAGCGTGGTCGCTTTCGCCCAATCGATCGACCTGCCTGCCTGCAATATGCAATTAAAGACGCGGCAGTTCGAACGGACCAGGACCCCACCTGATTTCAGGGGCTGTCCGGTGGATGAGGCCCGGCTGGTCCTGAAACGGTTCGACTATCAAACGAACGAACCGCCCGACGAGGCGGTGACGGGAATTGCCAGCGGCATCATCACCGCCCAATCTGTCGAAGGTCACACGGCGACACTCGTGGTGGCTACTGGTGCGGGCTATCCGCCGCCCGAGCCGGTCCTATTTTCGCTCTCAGCATCGCGCGAAGTGGCCGAGGGCAGCACCTTCACCCTGACCATCGAGCGCGACCGCAACGACGGGCAGTCGCACCAGCTGGCCCTCACCTATAATCCCGCGGGGCTGCTTACCGATCCGCCTGGCACCTTCATCTTTAGCGGCGCCGATCCCAGGGTAACGATCCCGCTACAAAGCGCTCCCGGCTCCCCGGGCGACGGCGACAAAACGATGACAATCGCCATCATTCGCACAGACGAAGGTGCCACCGTGGGCAAGTCGCCCCGAATTTCCGTCAAGATCGCTGATAGCCATGCGCCGCAAAGCTATACCATTGCGACCAGCGGCGATGTGCGCCGCGATGCGCCGATTACTTTTGTAGTGACGCGAAGCGACGTGACCGATCCAGTCAATCCAACATTCGATGTGAGCCAGGACGGCAAGTCGCTGGTCAGCACACGGCCCGCACAGTTCGGCGACGGTGAAGCGACATGGTCTAGGCAAGTCGGACCCGACTTGTTTACCGAATGCGGCGGGCCGGTGGCTTTCAACCTTCACGCCGCCGGCCAGATCAAACCATGGCCGGCCACATTTACCGGTCCACTCCCGGCTGTTTGTTCGACGCCGACTGACGACGGCGGTGGCGGCGGTGGCAGCACGGATCCCGGACTAGACTGGCCCAAGATCGCGGTCGGGATCGTTCTGATCCTGTTGACCGGTTATGGTT
Organism: Pseudomonadota bacterium; assembly: GCA_030271565.1. Lineage (GTDB taxonomy): Bacteria > Pseudomonadota > Alphaproteobacteria > Sphingomonadales > Sphingomonadaceae > Novosphingobium. The sequence goes on along the minus strand of JARXKR010000252.1, from coordinate 1,135 downwards.
TGCACAAATGGCCTTGGATCAAGCCAAAAATCACTGCCCGCTGGTCCATTGCGCGACCACTCGTTTCGCCCTTCACTCTGGGCCAAGCCGCGCTGCGCTGGCCCGGCGCCTCTGCACAGGTCCGCATCGAACCGGGCGACACCCACCTGCCCGACCCCTTGCCTGTGGAGGACGACGACCATGGCTGACAGCTTTACCCTGACGCTCGACGAATTGCCGAGCCGCGAGCAACTGGAGCACGCCCGGCAAGTGCTTGGGGACAAGCTGGCCGAGGCGGGAAGCGAGCTCGCCCGCAGCGACTGGGGGCTGTTCGACGATGTCATCCTCGACAAATTGCGCGAAGCCTTGCGCGGGCTCGATCTGGTCGGCGTGCTCGGCCAGGCCTGGGCGGCGGCGAAGGAGCTGCGCGAGCTGGGCGGCGAAACCGCGCTCGACGGATCGACCCGCAAGCTCAAGCTCGGCCAGCACCCGCTGCGGATCGACCTGCACCCGGTAATTTCGGTGAAATGCGGCGAACTCGAGCTGCCCGAATTGCGCTTCACCCTGCGGCTCGAGGGCGAGATCGCCTGGGCGGTGCTGGTTGTTTCGGCCGGGATGCTGGAGGCGCTCGAAAAGGCCAGCCTGAGCATCAATACCACGTTGCTATATGGCGCTCAGGTCATCAAGGGCCCCCTTGCCAAGGAGTTGCAGCTGCTCGCGCCGCACCCCTTCCCGAACGGCGGCTACCGGCTGGCAGAAGCGCCCGCGCCGCCGCCTTTGGCTTAAGCCCCCAGCGCCGCGCGCGCCGCAGCTTCGACCTTGGCGCGGTTCATCATCGTGATGGTCGAACTGGCCTTGGCCAGCAGCGTACCGCCAGCGTCCTTGAGCGTTCCCTCAACGAACGCCGTGCGCCGTCCGCCCTGCACCACCCACGCCTCCGCAACCACCAGTCCGGGCCGGGTCGGCGCAAAAAAGCTGACCTTGATCTCGAGCGTCATCGGCACCATTTCGTCACCCGGAATCGCCATCACCGCGTGCGCCATTGCCGCGTCGATCCAGCCGGTCACGAAGCCGCCCTGCACCACCCCGCCCGAATGGCATTGCGCCGGGGTGGCGCGGTATTCGAGCACAGCGCGGCCGGTCGGTTCAACCGAGA